>JAISCE010000006.1 GCA_031265765.1 Azoarcus sp. | reverse complement strand
TACGCTCCGCCAATAAACGAATGCGCGGGAAAAACTGACCGGCATTCTAACCCCCCTATTCCTTCAAGTGTGAAATATTTCTTGTAGCACTGAAGCCCCGGCGGCCCGCCTCGCGCGCGCGCCTCAATACGTTATCCCGACATTGAAATACACGGGCCGCTCCCCCTTGATCTCCTCCGGATGCTCGAGCGCGGGCGAAGGCGAGTCGTCCGACCGTGCGGCGGCTTCGCCCGCGCTCGACGCCGTGTGCACGGCGAACTTGCGGCGATCGAGCAGGCTCAGTAACTCAACGCCTTCCGTATCTGGGCGACGTAATGCTCGAAGGCGGAGTCATTGCGGGCTGCGCCGTCGCGCACGGCAGGCAGATCGATCGGAATGTTTGCCACGATCGTCGCCGGATTCGCGTTCAGTACGACTACATGATCGGACAGGAAGACGGCCTCGGATTCCGAGTGGGTGACGAGAATGACGGTCATGTCTTCTTGCGCTTCAAAAATCGTGCGCAGGAAATCCTGCATTTCGCGGCGGGTCTTGACATCGAGCGCCCCAAACGGTTCGTCCATCAGCAGGATGGACGGATTGACCACCAGGCTTCGGGCGATGGCGACCCGCTGCAATTGGCCGCCGGACAGATTCGGATATTTTGCGTATTTGTCGGCGTGATCCGCCAACCCGACGATCTTCAGCATCTCCCTGGCCCTGGCTTCCGCCTCCGTCTTGTCGACGCCCTGCAATTCCAGGGGGAGCATCACGTTGCGCAGTACGCTTTTCCATTCAAAGTTGGAATATTGCTGAAAGACCATCGGAACGCTTTTTCCCGGATCGCGGGGCGCGTTTCCGATCAGGATGTCTCCCGATGTGGGATTCTGCAAGCCGGAGATATAGCGCAGGATGGTCGATTTTCCGCAGCCGGACGGCCCCATGATCGTGATGAACTGCCCCCGGCCGGGGATATCCGGAATCGACAGGGTGAAATTCCCGAACACGACATGCGCTTTGTCGCCCTGACCGTACACTTGCCCGATGTTACGCAGTTCGATGATGCGGGGCGGGGAAACCCCGCCTGCGGTCTGGCTGTTTCCTGGCGGGTGAACCGGGTTGGCCGGCGAAGCCTTGCCGTTCACCATCGGTGCTTCCGGCGGCGTTTGTTTCCCGAAATTCGGATCGAAGATATTTCCCGTCACGTCGATCTCCTGCGATCAGGCGTATTTGAATTTGAAGAAGACACGATCCAGCCATTTCAGCAGCCGATCTTGAAGCAGGCCGATCAGGACGATAAGGATGATGACCGCGTAGACTTGCTCGATGTGGCTGCTGCGATTCGACGCCAGATAGATCAGGTAGCCCAGACCGCCCTGGGCGTTCAGCAGTTCGGCGATGACGATGTAAGTCCAGCTGACCGCCACGAGGTTGATTACGTCGGGGAAGAACCGGCTCAATACGGACGGGAAGTAGAAATGTCGCAGCGACTGCCAGGTCGAGGCGTTGAGCGTCTTCATGGTCATTTGCAACGCCTGGAGATGGCTGTCGGTCTTGATTTCATCGATCCGCTGCACGATGGCGGGCAGGAGATATACGAAGATGCCGAACGCTAGGAACTGTATCTTCAGATTCAGGCCGATTCCGAACAGCGCCATGAAGATGCCCGTGGTCGCGGGTAGCGGCGTGAAGCGCACGGCTTCGATCTGCCGGACGATCAGATTCCGGAAGAACGGTATCAACCCGACCAGGAAGCCGAGCGGGATAGCGATGAGCAGCGCCTGGAGGTAGCCGGAGAAGTTCACGAAAATCGAGTAGCCGATGTGGTACACGAGGTTTTTTTCATTGAAGAGCACGCCGTAGGAGACTGCCACCTTCATTGGCGAGGGCAGGATGTAGGGATTCACCCAGCCGAAGGCCGTCACCATGCTCCAGATGCCGATCAGAAGCATCCAGCCCAGCACGGAAATCAGGAATCCCGTGCGCGGGGAGACATCTGCGTCGATGCGGAAAAGGTTTTTTATCATTGCGTACCTTTTTGGAGGGCAGCCACGAAAGCCGCCCTCGAAGCGCGGTAAATGTCAGTTTTCGATGAACTCGAAATCCGTGCGGCGGTTCCGGGCGCGGCCTATTTCGGTGTCGTTGGCCGCCACGGGCTTGTCCGGACCGTTGCCCACTACGATGAAACGGTTGGGATCGAACTGATATTCCTTCACCAGATAGTCCGCCACCGCCCGCGCGCGTTTCTTGGAGAGCGCGATGTTCGATTCCCGGTTGCCGGTCGAATCGGTGTTGCCCTCGACGCGGATGCGGAAACCCGCCAGTTCCAGCGCGGTCGCGCCGACTTCACGACGGATCTTGTCGCGCTCCGTTTCGGAGAGCAGCGCGGAATTGAGGCTGAAGTTTACCGACACGCTCTTTGTTGCCAGCGCCGGCTTTTCCACTTCAGCGGCGGTGGAGGCAAGCGGTGTGAATTCGGCTTGTTTTTCGGGCGCGTGGGCGTCGCCCGTCAGCCCGGTGATCGCCTGCACGATCGAGGGGTTGGAGGCGAGGTTCCAGGGCACGATGGTCTTCAGGTTGTTCCCGTATCCGTTCTTGTAGACGCGGGCCATTTTGTTGTAGAGCGCCTGCCCCGTGATGCCGGTGAAATCCGTCGAAAGGCCGAAGAAGTTGATGTTGTCGCCGTAGGTGGCAAAGTGAATCAGCTTCATCCCCTGAATGATGTCCTTCACGGAGTCCGAGACTTCAAAAGCGACCTTGTAGACGGCGGCCGCTTCCGCAAGCTGCGCCGGATGCTGCATTTCAGCGTTCGCGGTGAGCCACGCTTTCGACAAGGCGATAAAGAGATCCTTTTTCTTCTCCAGTACGTCCTTCCGGGCGACAAAGCCGTCCATGATGATGTTCGGCATCAGCGCCGTCGAGGTCAGCACTTTCGAGGGACGCGCTTCGAGGCAGGCAATGTCGTCGGGCGACCAGACGACCGTCGCGTCGGCGTTCCCGGAGATATAGGCATTCTTCGCCGCGATGGGATCGGGAAACGTCAGGAGCGTCACGTCCTTTTCCGTCAGCCCGCCCGCTTCGAGCGTTGCGTGCAGCAGGGTGTTGCTCGGGAAGCCGAGAGCGACCGCAATCTTCTTGCCTTTCAACTGCTGGACGGATTGGATTTCCCGATTCACGATGAATACGTCGGCGCCGCGCGAATCGTCGATTTTCAGGAATTGCTGAACCGTCATCGACGCAAGATCCCCCCCTTCCTCCATCGAGATGGGCGAAATATCCGTGGTCGTGAAAATGAAATCGAGATCTCCCGATTTCAGCGACGAGATCAGTTTGTTCATGTCGTCCTGGACAATGACTTCCAGTTCGACGCCGAATTCCCTGGTCATGCGGCTGTCTTTATTGGGCTTGGCTCCGCCGTTCATCCAGATGCCGGGCGCGAAACCGGTGAAGTTGTTCATCCCGCCCCGCAGACTGTCACTGGCGCTCGCCGTGTCGAGGGTTTTCTGGATGGCCGGATAACCCGCAAAGATGCCCGCGCCCAACACGCCGACGATGAGCAGCGCAACAATCAATTGCAGACCGATAGTCCAGTTTGACGGGAATCCCGGAAGGGTGAATGGTTTGTTTGTCGTCATGATCGTATTCTTCAGTGGTCGAAAAGGTTGCCAAGCAAGCCCGCCGCGTTTTTTTCATCCGGCTTGAGGCGATGCGAAGGGTTGTAGATATCGGAAGCATCCGGCACCGGGACCTGGCCCATGTCGATCTTGTCGACGGTCTGCACCAGCCGCGCATAGGCGTCATCGGAATCAAAATCGAAACCGTCCGTGTATCTGTCCAGGTCTTCCAGGTTCTGCGCGGTAATGGCCAAGTCTTCGTTGATGCGCCCGGTCACATACTCCAGCGCGTAGTCGAGTTGCCAGTTGGGGCCGCCGGGGCCGAGTATCTGAACCAAGGTGTCCGTCGCGCCCCGCGAGGCGAGCGCCATCTCCCAATCCCGCTTCATGTCGGCGATACTGAGCTCGAAATCCTTGATCTTGTTCTCGATCTTGGTGGAACCCAGCGCGAGTTTCCGGTCGAGCTGCGCGAAGATGTTCGAGCGGGCCGCGTACTTTTTCGTCCACTCGATGTTCCGTTCCATCGACGATTTGTTCCGTTGGGCGGCAGCAACCGCGTTGGAGAACTTCTGCTCCAGTTCCGTGTGCAAGTCCCGCAATTCGGAGGCGAGCTTCCGGTCTGCCTTGGCGTCGGCTTCCTGTATCCGCACAGCGAGTTCGTCGCGTTGCTGTTTCAGTTTCGCGGCCTTTTCGGCGTCGATGCGGATCGACTCCTGAAGCTCGCCGGCGGTTTTTTCCGACGAATCGCTCATTGCGGCGAATTCGGCGCGCAGTTTCTTGATCTTCGCCTTGTTGCGCAGGAAAACGGCCAGCGAGTTTTTCATCTTGGCCAACTGATCGTCGAGTTCGGCAAACGGGTCCCAGCGGATCAGCGCGCGGTGCATGTTTCGCACCAGGCGTCGAAAGAGCTTGTAGACGGCGGGCGAGGCCATCCACGCAAACACGATCAAGGCGATCGAAGCGATAATCGCCATGACTTGCCCCAGCGCGCCGAAGACCACGGGAAGTACATACTTGAAAACCCCCCATCCCGCCACGCCGATCCCAGCCAGCCCGATGATCGAGGCGAGGGATTTTTCACCCTTTCGCCAGTTGGTGAGTTTATTCGCCGCCGTCTCCGCGATGGCTGGCAGGTTGCCGTTGTCCAGATAGGACATGATCGGCCAACTGGCGGGCGAAGCGTCGAGGATGGTCACATCATTCGCGGTCTGGGTTCTGGTGGTCGTTTTCATTTCAGGTGGCTCCGGATGCCGTTTTCAATATCCTCGAAACTGCCGATGACCTGTTGCGACGCTTGCTCGACAGCGGACAGTTTGTTCTCGATTTCCGACAGTTCGCCCTGGTGCTTCCGATCGACATCTTCCAGGTCCATGCCAATCTGCGCCAGTCTTTCCTTTTTCTGCCGGATGTCCGCTTCCAGCCGCGACAATTCGTTGACAAGCATTTGCTGCTCAGCGTCGAGCTTCTGTTTTGCGTCCGCTTTCGCCTTCTCGACTTTCGCCTTGCTGGCCATGCCTTGCGCGACATTTTTCGAGGCGACATCCTGGATGAGTTTCTTGTAGACGTCTGAAGTCCCAATCAGATGCATCGGCGTCAATTTGTCATCCACTGCCCGGAGAACACCGAAAACACGCGAGTAGCTTTCCCCCGAAGGCGTCGAACTCTCGTTGTACAGCGCCTTGGAGAATTCAAGGATGTCGATGCCGGGGATGTTGTTTTGCTCGATCACACGCTTGAAATCCTCGGCAAGCTTCCGCGTCAATTCGGCAACATCCGCAGAAACGCCCGATGCACGCGAAGGGGAGGAGGAAAGAGCATCCATCGGCGGATGGGCAGATGCGGCCGGCCGGGCGTCCGGCGCCGAAGGCGCAACCGCCTGCGCGGCCGGATTCGGGTTCCCGCCCCGGATGAACAAACTTTTCAATTCCATTCGACTAAACTCCCATTCAGGATCATCACCGCCGTTCTCCCATGAAAACAAGCCGGTAATCGACTGCAATTCAATACCGCTCCACATATACCCGCCGGAATTATACGGAACAGCCCTCCCCATTGCAGAAAATGTTGGCGCCGCTTTCCCCCGGCTTCGGCCAGGGGAAAGTCGTGCAGCACGGCGCATCCCTCGCCATGCCCATCCGCCGGTTATTCTTTTATCATCGACCGCCGATTAGCTTACAATGCGGTTCCCCGTTTCGGCAAAAAATGTCCATGCCCTGCCCCCCTCCGCCATTCGCAGTCAAGCTCTGCCCGCCGCAGGCGCTTGCCGCGCGCGCCGCCGGCCTGCCCCGTCCGCTGGTGTTTACCAACGGTTGTTTCGACATCCTCCATCGCGGCCATGTTACTTATCTTGCGCGCGCGCGCGCGCTAGGCGCGGCGCTGATCGTGGCGATCAATGGCGACGGGTCGGTGCGGCGGCTCGGCAAGGGCGCGGACCGGCCATTGAACCCACTCGAAGACCGCCTTGCGGTGGTCGCGGCGCTGGAGAGCGTCGACCTTGTCACCTGGTTCGAGGAAGATACGCCGCTCGAACGCATCCTCGACGCCCGGCCCGATGTACTGGCCAAGGGCGGCGACTGGCCGGTCGAGGCGATTGTCGGCGCGCCCGAAGTACGCGGTCGGGGCGGCAGCGTGCATTCGATTCCGTTCGAGTTCGAGCGTTCGACTTCCGCGCTCGTCGAACGCATCCGCGCCGCGGACACTGGCCGCGAATGACCCGGAACGCCCCCGACATCCTCGCCCATGTCTTCGGCTACGGCGCTTTTCGCGGCGAGCAGCAAACGATCATCGAACATGTCGCCGCGGGCGGCGACGCTCTCGTGCTGATGCCCACCGGCGGCGGCAAGTCGCTGTGCTACCAGATCCCGGCGCTGATGCGGCCCGGCACGGCCATCGTGGTTTCGCCGCTCATCGCGCTCATGCACGATCAGGTGAGCGCCTTGAAAGAGGCTGGCGTGGCGGCGGACTATCTCAATTCCAGCCTGAATATCGGCGCTTCGCGCGCCATCGAACGCGCAATTTCCGAAGGCAGCCTCGATCTGCTCTACGTCGCGCCCGAACGCTTGATGACGCCAAGGTTTCTCGACCGGCTCGATCATTTGCGCGACACCGGACGGCTCGCACTTTTCGCCATCGACGAGGCGCATTGCGTTTCGCAATGGGGACACGATTTCCGCCCCGAATATTTGCAGTTGTCGATACTGCCCGAACGTTATCCGGCAACCCCGCGCATCGCGCTCACCGCTACCGCCGATCACCAGACCCGCGACGAAATCGTGCAACGCCTGCATCTAGGCGCGGCGCGGCGCTTCATCTCCAGCTTCGACCGTCCCAACATCCACTACACCGTCGTGGAAAAGGACGATCCGCGCCGCCAGTTGCTCAATTTCATCCGCGATGAAATCCATCCCCGATTCTCGCGCGCGGCGGGCATCGTCTATTGCCTGTCGCGGCGCAGGGTCGAAGAAACCGCCGCGTGGCTGCAAGAACAGGGTATCGCCGCCCTGCCCTACCATGCCGGAATGCCCGCCGAGATTCGCGCCGCGCACCAGAACCGTTTTTTGCGCGAAGACGGCCTCGTCATGGTGGCGACCATCGCTTTCGGAATGGGCATCGACAAGCCCGACGTGCGTTTCGTCGCCCATCTCGACCTGCCGCGCTCGATCGAGGCTTATTACCAGGAGACGGGCCGCGCGGGCCGCGATGGGCTGCCCGCGCGCGCATGGATGGCATGGAGCGCGCGGGACGTGGTCAACCAGCGCCGCATGATCGATGCCGGCGACGGCGTCGACGACCGCAACTACGAGACTTACCGCAGGCTTGCCCGCAACCGGCTGGACGCCCTGGTCGGCCTTGCCGAAATCACCGGCTGCCGCCGCCAGCATTTGCTCGCCTATTTCGGCGAGGAGGCCATCCCTTGCGGCAATTGCGACAATTGTCTTGCCCCGCCCCAGGCATGGAACGCCACCGAGGCCGCGCGCAAGGCATTATCCTGCATCTACCGCACAGGCCAGCGTTTCGGCGCCGGGCACTTGATCGACGTGCTGCGCGGCGAGCTCACCGACAAGGTACGGGATCGCGGCCACGAGCGGCTCTCCACATTCGGCATTGGCAACGAACTCGACGAAAAACGCTGGCGCGCGGTGTTTCGCCAGCTCATCGCCCACGATTTCGTCAGCGTCGACCATGAACGCTACAACGCGCTGGCGCTCACCGAGACCGCCCGCCCCTTGTTGCGCGGCGAAGTCGATTTCCTGATCCGGCTGCCGCCCGAACGGCCCCGCAAATCCGGAACCCGCCACAAGACCGCGAACCACGATATCCCCGGCGGCGTGCCGACCGCCCTGTTCGACCGTCTGCGCGCCTGGCGCGCCAGCACCGCGCAGGCGCGCAATGTGCCGGCCTACGTCATTTTCCACGATGCCACTTTGCGCGACATCGCCGTCGCCCGGCCAGGCACGCCCGGCGATTTGCGCAAAATCTCGGGCATCGGCGACCGCAAGCTCGAAGCATATGGCGAGGAGATACTGGAGATCGTGACGGCCAGCGGATAGGACGGCGCCGCCGCGCGCTTGCCCTCCGGGTCTGCCTACCCCATGAACTCCGCCAGCCAGTCGGTAAAGGGCCGGGGATTCTTGGTCCGCCGGTAGGCGTTTTCCATATTGGTCCTGAAAAGCTTCGTTTGCGGATGATCCCCGCCGAAGCGGGTCTGATACACCCGGTAAGCATTGAGATATTCGGAGAGCGCCTGACCGTAGTTCCTTTGCCGGTAGTAGGCCATGGCGACGTTGCTATAGGCCGTGACCGTGGAAGGATGATCCAGGCCCAATACCTTTTCGTTGATTGCCAGGGCTTTCCGCGCCCAATCCGCCGCTTGCGCGTAATTGTGCTGCTGGAAATACACCCATGCGAAATTGGTATAGGTCACAGCCGTGTCGGGGTGCTCCTTGCCCGCCAGTTTTTCCTGAATGGCCATCGCCCGCTGCAAATAGTCCAGCGCCTTCCGGTAATTGCCCTGCCTGGCGACAACCACGGCAAGGTTGTTGTAGGCCACGGCGTTTTGTCCTTCCCCATCCTTCCGGTTGGCCGCGAGGGCTTTTTCGTACCACTGCGCAGCCTTGGCATAATTGCCCTGCTTGTCATATACCCCGGCTATGCCGTTGTAAGTCGCAACGGTGGTGGGGTGCTGCCTGCCCAAGGTCTTTTCTTCGATCGCCAAAGCTTTCTCATACGATTTCAGCGCATTGGCGTAATCGCCCTGCTTGAAATAGGCCACGGCGGCGTTGTGATAGGTCGAAGCCATCTCCGGGCCGCTGCCGCCGAACTTCTTCTCCCGCATCTCCAGGGCTTTGCTCCGCCATTCCCGCGCCTTGTTGTATTCGCCCATATGTTCGTGCACGGAGGCAATGCCGTCATAGGTTATGGCCATGTCGGGGTGCCGTATTCCCAATTCCTTTTCCCGAACCACGAGGGCTTTGGCATACCATTCCAGCGCCTTGCCGTAATTGTTCTGGCGATCGTATGAAAAAGCAATGTCGTCGTAAATGCTGGCCGTGTCGGCGTTTCCCCCTTTTTCACGGATCGCCAGCGCCTTCAGGTGCCATTCCCTGGCCTTTTCATGATCGCCCAGTTCGCCCAGCGCGAAACCCAGGTTGTTGTAGATCGCGGCGGCATCGGCTTCGCTGCTTGTGTCCAGATTTTCGACGGCGGCGGCCTGGGCAAGAATGTCGCGCGCTTTGTCGTATTGCCCCATGTTCATATAGACGACGCCGACTTCATTCTTGTAGCGGGCGGCGCATTCGTGCTGCGCGCCGTGCATCGCCACCATGTTCGAGAGCACGTTCTGGTAGCGTCTCAAAGCGACGGCATAGTCTCCACGGTCGGCGGAGCTTTTTGCCTGCCGCGTCTCTTCGAGGATTTTCGTGACTTTTCCGTTTCCCGCTTCCTTGCTCGCAAGGCAGCTCGTTGTGAAGACGCCGCCCTCGGCACGCGCCGGCATGCTCCCGAAGAATCCGGCGGCCACGAGCAAAAATGCGGCCAGCGCACGCGGAACCCGTTTCGTGACAATCATTTCTTCCCCCTTCCCCAAAATCGCGTGGCAATGCAAAACGAGAGTCCGTTCATCGACGTCTTCACCGGCACCGCTTCTCCCGCTCGATCAGTTCTATCTTGTAGCCATCCGGGTCTTCGACGAACGCGATGACCGTGGAACCGTGTTTCATCGGCCCCGCCTCGCGCACGACCTTGCCGCCACGGGCGCGGATTCCGTCGCAGGCTTTCCGGGCATCGTCGACTTCAAGCGCGATATGGCCATAGGCAGTGCCCAGTTCGTAATGGTCAACGCCCCAGTTGCAAGTCAATTCGAGCGCGGCCCCCTCGTCTTCGTCCTGATAGCCGACGAAGGCGAGGGTGAATTTACCGTCGGGGTAATCTTGCCGCCGCAGCAGGCGCATGCCGAGCACTTCGGTGTAGAAGGCCAGCGAGCGGTCGAGATGGCCGACGCGCAACATGGTATGGAGCATTTTCATGAGCCGTCCCTCATGGTGAGCGCCGGCGCCAGCGCCGGCGAGCCGGACGGCATGCTGGCCGCGCCGGGGGGAAGAATGGCCACGCCGCGGTCGCGGCGCAAGGCTTCAAGCAAAAAATGAACGAAGGCAAGACCCGACAGGGCCGGGGCGACGATGTTGAGCAGCGGCACGTAGGCGAGAAGGACGGTCGTGCCGCCAAGCAACAACAGTGAAGGCCGCAATTCCCTGCGCAGGCGGGCGGATTCGCCGCGGTCGGCATGGCGCATCAAGGCGTCATAGCCGAAAATGCGCTGGTTCAGCCAGCCGACGGCGAGCACCGGCGCGACCAGCGCCACACCGGGAATCAGCCACAGCGGCAACGAAAGGACGAAGACGAGCACGAACCACAGGAGCGCAACGACGGTATTGACGATACTGCCCGCATTGGAACCGCCGCGGCGCTGTTCGATATCCGCGTAATCGCGCTGCGCGACGCGGTCGAGCATCATCGGCAGGGCCACCAATGCGACGAGCGCCGATGAGGTCACGTAACAGAGTGGAACGAAAGCGCAGACCACGGTGAACTTGGCGAGGAAAAACACGATGCCCGCCAACAGGGTCGAGGCGCTGATCTGCTCGCCGATGCCCCATCCCAACCCTTCGACCCAGCGCACGATGCCGCCAACCAGCGCCGTCCACGACAGCATCGCCACCACCAGCCACAGCAGCGCGGAAACGATGCCCGGCCAGATCAGATGGCCGAAGACATCGAGCCGCAACATGCTGCGTATCGAGCGGCCCAGGGCGGTGAAAATGGCGTACATCGCTTCCGTCTTCAACGCAGGCCGGGAACGCCGGTCATCATGCCTTTCATGGCGCGCATCATTTTGCCCGCGCCGCCCCTGGCAAATTGTTTCATGACTTTTTGCATCTGCTCGAATTGATTGAGCAGGCGGTTGATTTCCTGTACCTGTACGCCGGCCCCCGCGGCGACGCGGCGCTTGCGGCTGGCCTTGAGAAGCTCGGGGCGGGCGCGCTCCAGCGGCGTCATGGAATCGATGATGCCTTCGATGCGCGCAATCGCTTTTTCTTCGACGCCGCCCTGCAATTGACCGGCGGCCTGGGCGAATTGCGCCGGCAGCTTGTCGAGCAACGAGGCCATGCCGCCCATTTTGCGCATCTGCCCGATCTGCGCCTTGAAGTCGTTCAGATCGAACCCTTTGCCGCTCTTGAGTTTTTGCGCAAGTTGAACTGCTTTTTCGTCGTCGACGCGGCGGCGCGCGTCTTCCACCAGGCCGAGGATGTCGCCCATGCCGAGGATGCGGCTCGCCATGCGGTCGGGGTGGAAGGGTTCGAGGCCGGAGAGTTTTTCGCCGACCCCGGCGAATTTCAGCGGCTTGCCCGTGACGTGGCGCACCGACAGGGCCGCGCCGCCGCGTGCGTCGCCGTCGAGTTTCGTGAGCACTACGCCGGTCAGGGGCAGCGCCTCGCTGAAGGCGCGCGCGGTATTGACCGCATCCTGGCCGAGCATGGCATCGACGACGAACAGCGTTTCGACCGGGTCGAGCGCCGCATGCAGGGCGCGGATTTCGTCCATCATGGCCGTGTCGATCGCCAGGCGGCCGGCGGTGTCGACGAGCAGCACTTCGTGGTGATGCTTGCGCGCGAAGTCGAGCGCGGCGAGCGCGATGTCGACCGGGCGCTGCCCGGCATCCGAGGGAAAGAAATCGACGCCGGCCTGCGCGGCCACGGTCTTCAATTGCTCGATGGCCGCCGGACGGTAAACGTCGGCGGACACGGCCAGCACCTTTTTCTTTTGTTCTTCGCGCAACAGGCGGGCGAGCTTGCCGGTGGTGGTAGTCTTGCCGGCGCCCTGCAAGCCCGCCATCAGCACTACCGCCGGGGGCTGGGCGGCAAGGTCCAGCCCATGGTGAACGCCGCCCATGAGGGCGCAAAGTTCGTCATGCACAACGCCGACGAACGCCTGGCCGGGCGTCAACGAGCCGATGACTTCCTGCCCGACCGCTTTTTCTTTTACCCTGGCGATGAATTCCTTGACTACCGGCAAGGCGACATCGGCTTCGAGCAGGGCCATGCGCACTTCGCGCAGCGCCTCCTGGATGTTATCTTCGGTAAGGCGGGCCTGGCCGCGCAGGGTCTTGACGACCTTCGATAGACGCAGGGTAAGGTTATCGAGCATATGAGTTATCCAGGCCGCCTGTCACGACGGAAATACGAACGAACGAATCAGGGTAAACTAATCCGCGATATGTCACAGATTTTACTTCATCTTCTCCCTGCCGTCCTCTATATGGCTCTCGGTTTTCATTGCTGGTACGCGCGGGCTGCCGGGCCGGCGGCGGGCGCGCCTTCTCCCAGGGCGGCGCGTTTCGAGCGCACGGCACTCGCTCTCGCCTTATGCGCTCACGGTTTCGCTTTGCGCACGGCGATTTTCCCCGGCGGCGAAATGCGCTTCGGTTTCAGTATTGCGCTATCGCTCACGGTATGGCTGGCAATCTGCTTTTATTGGGTGGAAGCGTTTTATGCCCGGCTCGACGGACTGCGCGCCATCGTACTGCCGTCGGGGGCGTTCGCAAGCATATTGACCATCTTTTTTCCCGCCGATCATGTGCTGTCCGACAGCAATATCGCATCGCCGGTCTTTCGTATACATTTCATCATCGCCATGCTTGCATACAGCCTGTTCATGCTTGCCGCCCTGCATGCGATGTTGATGGCCATTGCGACGCGGCAGCTTCACCACGCCCGCTTTTCCCGCGCATTGGCGAATCTGCCGCCGCTGCTGACCATGGAAACTTTGCTCTTTCGCTTGATCGCGGCAGCCTTCGTGTTGCTCACCCTGACGCTGATTACGGGAATCGCTTTTACGGAAAGCCTGTTCGGCACCGCTTTCCGGCTCGAACACAAGACGGTATTCGCAACGATTTCGTGGCTGTTGTTCGGCGTGCTTCTTGCCGGCCGGTATTTTCGCGGCTGGCGCGGCCGCGTCGCCCTGCGCTGGACGCTGGCGGGGTTCATTACATTGATGCTGGCCTATGTCGGTAGCCGCTTCGTGATAGAAGTCCTGCTGTATAGATAGGGCTTGGCGTAGGTTAACCCCCGTTATTCAACAGGGTTAATACATTCTACGATCCGGCGCCCCGTAAGATGGCATGATAATGACATTTGCCGGATGAGCGGAAAATGACAGCCAATCCACAGACCGCACTGAGCGGGCTTGCCCGCGCACTCGTCCAGAAAAAACGCTTGTCCGAAGCGGACGCCATCGCCTGCACGATCGGCGACGGCGCGACGAACGCTTTTCTGCATGAAGTGACGCAGCGTAAGTTATTGTCCGCGCACGACATCGCTGTATTCGTCTCCGAGACTTTCGGTTATCCCCTGCTCGACGCAACCGCTGTCAACCGGGATCATCTGCCCCAAAACGTCATCGACGCCAATTTGGTGCGCAAGCATCAGGTCATCGCGCTTTCGCGGCGCACGAATCCGAACCATCTGACACTGGCCGTCGCCGACCCCTCGAACATGCGGATGTTCGACGAGATCCGCTTCCAGACCGGCATGCAACTCGAACTCGTCATTGCCGAAATCGACAAGCTGGTCAAACTCATCGAACAGACCGCTTACTCGACCAAGGAGACGCTGGAAAACCTCAGCAGCATGGAGGGCGAACTGGGCGCAATGGATGTCGCCCTCGAAGGCGACGCCGAAGAAGATACGGGCGCCACCGACATCGACGATGCCCCGATCGTCAAGTTCATCCAGAAAGTGCTGGTCGATGCCATCAACGACGGCGCATCCGATGTCCACTTCGAGCCTTACGAAAAGTATTACCGCATCCGCGTCCGCACCGACGGCATATTGCACGAAGTCGCTCAGCCGCCTTTGGTGCTGAAAGAAAAAATCGCCGCGCGCATCAAGGTCATTTCGCGTCTCGATATTTCCGAAAAGCGGCTTCCGCAGGATGGACGGACGAAACTCGTCCTCTCCAAAAGCAAGTCCATCGATTTCCGGGTATCCACGCTGCCGACCTTGCATGGCGAAAAAATCGTCATGCGCATCCTGGATTCAAGCTCGGCCACGCTCGGCGTCGATGCGCTCGGTTACGAGCCGGATCAAAAACAGATGTTGCTCGAAGCGATCGCCCGCCCCTACGGCATGATTCTCGTGACCGGGCCGACCGGTTCGGGCAAGACGGTGTCGCTCTATACCTGTCTCAATATTCTCAACAAGGACGGCGTCAATATTGCGACCGCGGAAGACCCGGCGGAAATCAATCTCGCCGGAATCAACCAGGTCAACGTCAATGAAAAAGCCGGCCTGACTTTCGCCTCGGCCTTGCGCGCCTTTCTGCGCCAAGACCCGGATGTCATCATGGTCGGTGAAATCCGCGATCTCGAAACCGCCGAAATCGCTATCAAAGCCGCACAGACCGGACACCTCGTGCTCTCCACCCTGCACACGAACGATGCACCGAGCACACTTGAGCGCCTCAAGAACATGGGCGTGGCGCCATTCAACATCGCTTCGTCGGTCATCATCATCACGGCGCAACGCCTGGCGCGCCGCTTATGCACTTGCAAAAAGCCCGTCAACATCCCGATCGAATCCCTGCTGCAAGCGGGCTTCCGCAGCGAAGATCTCGATGGCAACTGGCAGCCCTACGGCCCCGCGGGCTGCGAACGCTGCAAGGGCAGCGGTTACAAGGGACGGGTCGGCATCTACCAGGTCATGCCGGTCGGCGAGGAACTCGCCCGCATCATCATGACGGGCGGCAATTCAATGGACATCGCGGCCCAGGCCGAGGCGGATGGCGTCAGCGACCTGCGCCGCTCCGGCCTGCTCAAAGTACGCCAGGGCGTGACTTCTCTCGAAGAAGTCCTGGCCGTAACCAACGAATGAAGGCAACGGAAACAGCAAGGCAAAAGGGGAAATCATGGCAACAGCATCCGCACCGACATCCCGGAGCGCCCGCGGCACGCAAGGACATCCCAAGGAAAACCTCTATAGTTGGGAAGGCAAGGACAAAACCGGCAGAATCGTCCGCGGCGAAATGCGGGGGGCCAGCGATACCGTGGTCAAGGCCTCGCAACGGCGTCAGGGCATCATCGTCACCAAGATCAAGAAGCAGGCCATGTCGCGCGGCCACAAAGTATCCGACAAGGACATCGCGTTTTTCACCCGCCAGCTGGCGACGATGATGAAATCCGGCGTGCCGCTGCTACAGGCGTTCGACATCGGAATCAAGGGCACGGGCAATCCGGGCCTGAGCCGGCTGCTCAACGAGGTTCGCGGCGATGTCGAAACCGGCTCCAGTATGTCGCAGGCATTTTCCAGATTCCCGGTGCACTTCGACAGGCTGTTCTGCAACCTGGTCGCGGCGGGAGAACAGGCCGGCATCCTCGACACCATCCTGGATCGCCTTGCAACATACAAAGAAAAAATCCTCGCCATCAAGGGCAAGATCAAATCGGCGATGTTCTACCCCGCCGCCGTCATCACCGTCTCGATGATCGTCGTCGGCATCATCATGATCTGGGTCGTGCCCACATTCAAAGACGTATTCGCCAACTTCGGCGCCGAACTGCCGGGGCCGACACTGCTCGTCATCGCCATTTCCGACTTCTTCGTCGCGTACTGGTGGCTCATCCTGGGCATCCTGGGCGGTTCCATCATGGCGCTCATCACAAGCTACAAGCGATCCGCGGCAATGCAAATTGCATTCGACCGCATGATACTCAAACTGCCGGTGGTGGGACAGATCGTCCGCAAGGCCACGATCGCCCGCTGGTCGCGGACATTGTCTACAATGTTCTCCGCCGGGGTGCCGCTGGTCGAAGCATTGGACTCGGTAGGCAGCGCATCGGGCAATCATTTATACATGCTGGCCACGCGCAGCATCCAGACTTCCATCAGCACCGGACAAAGCCTGAACCTGGCCATGCAGACTTCGGAAATGTTCCCGACCATGGTCGTGCAAATGGTGTCGATCGGCGAAGAATCCGGCCAACTCGACAACATGCTCACCAGAGTCGCCGATTTTTACGACCGGGAGGTCGATGATGCGGTTGCCGCCATGTCTACCCTGCTCGAACCCTTGATAATGGTTTTCCTCGGCGTCGTCATCGGCGGCCTGGTCGTTGCCATGTATCTGCCGATATTCAAGCTCGGCGGCGCCGTCTGACCCTTCCCTCCCTTCCTCCCCGCACATGCCAGGCCCATTCAGCGATCCTTGCGTTTTCATTCCCCTCGCCGCTCTGCTGGGCCTGTGCGTCGGCAGCTTCCTGAACGTCGCCATCCATCGCCTGCCCAAGATGATGGAGCGCGAATGGCTGGAGGAGGCCGCCGCTCTGCACGGCGATACCCTTCCCGACGGCGAACGCCTCAGTCTCTCCAGGCCGCGCTCGCGCTGCCCGCACTGCGGGCACACGATCTCGGCACTGGAAAACATCCCGCTACTGAGTTATCTCGCCCTGCGCGGCCGCTGCCGCCATTGCAAGGTCCCCATCGGCTCCCGCTATCCGCTGGTGGAAACCTTGACGGCGGCGCTTTCCGGATACGCGGCCTGGCGTTTCGGCTCCAGCCCGGCGGCCATTGGCGCCCTGGTTTTCCTGTGGGCGATGATCGCGCTGGCCTTCATCGACTTCGACACCCAATTGCTACCCGACAGCCTGACCCTCCCCTTGCTCTGGCTGGGCCTGGCCTTCAATCTGCGCGCTACCTACATTCCCCTTGCCGATGCCGTCGTCGGCGCCATGGCCGGATACCTTTTCCTGTGGTCGGTATATTGGCTTTTCAAAATCGTCACCGGCAAGGAAGGCATGGGCCATGGCGATTTCAAGCTGCTGGCGGCCATCGGCGCCTGGCTGGGCTGGCAAATACTGCCGCTCGTCATCCTGCTGGCCTCGCTCGCCGGCGCCGCAATCGGCCTCGGACTGATCGCGGCAAAACGGCTCGACCGCGGCACGCCCATCCCCTTCGGCCCCTACCTCGCCATCGCGGGGCTGATCGCCTTCTTCCACGGCGCGGCGCTCAACGTCTACTTGACGACCGCCACCCTCCTCTCCTCTTGAAACAGGCGTCTCCGCCCTCATCTCACGCATCTGGCAGCGCGCGCCCGCGCGTTGCGCTAAACTGATGAGTTTCGTTCTCCGGGAGGCTTTCATGCCCATTTACGAATACCGTTGCGAGAGTTGCGGGTTCCAGAAGGAACATTTGCAAAAGATGGACGACGGTGCGCTCACCGTCTGCCCGTCCTGCGGCAGCGGCCACTACGTCAAACAAATCTCGGCAGCCGGCTTCCAGCTCAAAGGCAATGGCTGGTACGCCACCGACTTCAAGGGCGGCGGCAAGGCCCAAAGCGCCCCCGCCGCAAGCGAAACGCCGCCGCCCTGCTGTGCCGGCTGCGCCTGCCATCATCCGTCCTGATTCCCATGCAAACCGGGTTTTCCCATGTAAAAAAGTATTTCATTACCGGTCTGCTGATCTGGATTCCCCTCGCCATCACTTTCACGGTACTGACCTGGATCGTCGAAATGCTCGACGGCTGGGTAGTGCCCTGGCTGCCCAAGCACCTGCAACCGCAAACCGTCCTCGGTTTCAACATTCCCGGGCTGGGCGTCGTGCTGTGCATCTTCATCCTGTTCGCCACTGGCGTCGTCGCCGCCAACGTCCTCGGACAAAAACTCGTGCGGCTGTGGGAGGGACTGCTGGCGCGCATTCCGGTGGTCAAATCCATCTATTACAGTGTCAAGCAAGTCTCGGACACGCTCTTTTCCAGCAGCGGCCAGGCTTTTCGCAAGGCGCTCCTGGTGCAATACCCGCGCCAGGGCACATGGACGATTGCCTTCCTGACCGGCACGCCGGGCGGCGATGTCGCCAAGCACTTGAGCGGCGACTACCTCAGCGTCTACGTACCTACCACCCCCAACCCGACTTCCGGTTTTTTCCTGATGTTGCCCGCGGCGGATGCCATCGAACTCGACATGAGCGTCGACGAGGCGCTCAAATACATCATCTCGATGGGGGTGGTCGCGCCGCCCGCGCACGCGCCGGAATCCGCCCATCCCGTTTCCAATCCCGATTGAGTCCCTGACACCCTCCCTGACTATGCGAACTCATTACTGCGGCCAAGTGACGGCCGCCCACCTGGACCAGATCATCACGCTTTGCGGCTGGGTTCACCGCCGCCGCGATCATGGCGGAGTCATTTTCATCGACCTGCGCGACCGTGAGGGAATGGCGCAGATCGTGTGCGATCCGGATCGCCAGGACATGTTCAAGACCGCCGAGGCGATCCGCAACGAGTTCTGCCTGAAGCTCACCGGCAAAGTGCGCCGCCGCCCGGCGGGCACGGAAAACCCCAATCTCGCTTCCGGCGAAATCGAAGTGCTGTGCCACGAAATCGAAATCCTCAATGCATCGGCGCCACTGCCTTTCCAGATCGACGACGACAATCTGTCCGAAACCGTGCGCCTGGCCCATCGCGTCATCGACCTGCGCCGCCCCCGGATGCAGAAAAACCTGATGCTGCGCTACAAGGTCGCAATGGCCTTCCGCCGCTTTCTCGACGTCCACGGTTTCATCGACATCGAGACGCCGATGTTGACCAAAAGCACACCCGAAGGCGCGCGCGATTACCTGGTACCCTCGCGCGTCCACGCCGGACAATTCTTCGCCCTGCCCCAATCGCCGCAACTCTTCAAGCAGCTTTTGATGGCAGCCGGTTTCGACCGCTATTATCAGATCGTCAAATGCTTCCGCGACGAGGATTTGCGCGCCGACCGCCAGCCCGAATTTACCCAGGTCGATATCGAGACCTCGTTCCTGGACGCCGCCGGCATTACTTCGCTGATGGAGGAAATGATCCGCTGCGTATTCAGGGAAACACTTGCCGCCGAACTGCCCGATCCTTTTCCGCGCATGACTTACGCCGAAGCCATGAGCCGCTACGGTTCAGATAAACCCGACCTGCGCGTGACGCTCGAACTCACCGAAATCACCGATGCGGTCAAGGATGTCGCATTCAAGGTATTTTCCGGCCCGGCCAATTCCGGCGGACGGGTCGCCGCCTTGTGCATACCGGGCGGCGCGAGCCTCCTCACACGGAGCGAAATCGACGAATACACCCGTTTCGTCGGCATCTACGGCGCCAAGGGGCTGGCCTATATCAAAGTCAATGACGCCCGTCAGCCAAACGAAACCGGCTTGCAATCGCCCATCGTCAAAAACCTGCATGAAACCGCATTGCGCGCGATTCTCGCGCGCACGGGGGCTCAATCCGGCGACCTTATCTTTTTCGGCGCGGACAAGACCAAGATCGTCAATGACGCTCTCGGCGCGTTGCGCGTCAAACTCGGGCACGAAAAAGGACTTCTCACCGGCGACGCCTGGCGTCCGCTATGGGTAGTCGACTTCCCGATGTTTGAATACGACGAAGACGGCAGGCGCTGGATCGCCTGCCATCACCCTTTCACCAGCCCGAAAGACGAACACATCGCCCTCTTGAAAAGCCATCCCGGCGAATGCCTCGCCAAGGCCTACGACCTGGCGCTGAACGGTTGGGAAATCGGCGGCGGTTCGATTCGCATCCATCGCGCCGAAGTGCAGGAAGCGGTGTTCGACGCGCTCGACATCGGGCAAGAGGAACAACGGGCCAAATTCGGCTTCTTGCTCGATGCGCTCGAATTCGGCGCGCCGCCGCACGGCGGCATCGCTTTCGGACTCGATCGCGTGGTCACGATGATGGCTGGCGCCGAATCGATCCGCGACGTCATCGCCTTCCCCAAGACACAGCGCGCCCAATGCCTGCTGACCGGCGCGCCAGACGCGGTCGATGAAAAACAGCTTCGGGAATTGCACATCCGCCTGCGCCAGACCGAAACCGGCGCAAACTGACCCTTTGCTTTTCCTCATCCACCGAATGTACGAAGAACGCAAAAACAAAGACGCGAAAGAGAAGAAAACCCCCGTTCCCGGCGGCCTTCTTCTCTTTTTCGTATCAACCCGACATGGCGCGAATCGTCAAGCCGCACGCTGGATGTTCGCGGCCTGCTTGCCTTTCGGCCCTTGCGCGACATCGAAGGAAACCTTTTCGCCTTCCTTCAGGGTCTTGAAGCCATTCATGTTGATAGCGGAGAAATGCGCGAACAAATCCTCGCTGCCATCGTCGGGCGTAATAAAGCCGAAGCCCTTCGAGTCGTTGAACCACTTGACGGTGCCAGTTGCCATATTGCCTTGATCCTTCAAAATAAATCGATACAGCCTGGAGCCCTCCCGGCCGACGCATTCATCAAACATCCGGACGACTACCCGGCGCTTTGTCGGAAATGCAACAATCAAGCCCGCCTCCAATAAAGCGCCCGCAACTGAATGTGACTTACGCACCCCGTTTTTTACGCATTTGTCCGTCACTCGTCAACGGGTTTTCTGTCCATCCACTCGCATTTGAGCTATTCATGCAACATCGCACGATGACGGAAACGCTCAAACCCGCTTTCCATCCGTTCTGGCATACTTCTGGCTTCCACAAAAGGTTTGTTTCAATCCACGCCTGTAGACGGGCGACACAGCGCGCAAGGGGTCATGCCCCTGTCGCGCAGGGTTTCCCTCTGAAGGGGGAGATTTCCAACCGGAATCGGTTTTCGATGAATTGCCGCTCATCCCGAAGTGCTGCGTTCACTGCTTGCCGCCGTAACGACGCGCCAGTTCGATTGAAGTTGCCCACATGACGACCACGAAACAAGACGAATTCGTACTGGAAGCCGCACGCACGGAGACGCGCCGCCCGCCGCTCTACAAAGTGTTGCTTCTGAACGACGATTTCACCCCAATGGATTTTGTCGTCATCGTTCTGCAAAAATATTTCGGCATGAACCGTGAGCGTGCAACACAGGTCATGCTTCAGGTTCACAGGGAGGGCATGGGGACGTGCGGTGTTTTCACTAAAGATGTAGCATCGGCAAAGGTTGCACAGGTCGTATCCTATGCTCGCCAACACCAACATCCGCTGGCATGCGTGATGGAGGAAACCGAATGATCGCGCAAGAGCTTGAAATCAGCCTGCACATGGCCTTTGTCGAAGCCCGGCAAAAACGGCATGAATTCCTTACCGTCGAGCATCTGCTGCTCGCGCTGCTGGACAACCCCTCCGCCGCCGAGGTGCTGCGCGCCTGCGCGGTCAACACCAACGAATTGCGCCGGGAACTGGCCCAGTTCATCGGCGAGCACACGCCGAAGATCGGCGGCAACGAGGAAATCGAAACACAGCCCACGCTCGGTTTCCAGCGCGTCATCCAGCGCGCCATCCTGCATGTACAATCCTCGGGCAAAAAGGAAGTCAACGGTGCCAACGTGCTGGTCGCCATCTTCGGCGAAAAGGACTCGCATGCCGTCTTCTTCCTCCAGCGGCAAAACATTTCCCGTCTCGATGTGGTGAATTACATCTCGCACGGCATCGTCAAGACGCCCCAGGACAGCGTGCCGGCGGCCCACCGCGGCGAACAGGAAGCCCCCGAGCAAGAACAGGAAGACAAACAACGCGCCAGCGTGCTCGAAACCTACACGCACAACCTCAACCAGCACGCACTGCAAGGCAGGATCGATCCATTGATCGGACGCGACCGGGAGCTTGAGCGCGTCGTCCAGACCCTGTGCCGGCGGCGCAAGAACAACCCGCTCCTCGTCGGCGAAGCAGGCGTGGGCAAAACCGCCATCGCCGAAGGGCTGGCGCACCGCATCGTCGACGGACGGGTGCCCGAAATCCTCGAAAAAGCGCAGGTCTATGCCCTGGACATGGGCGCGCTGTTGGCGGGCACCAAATACCGCGGTGATTTCGAGCAACGCATGAAAGCCGTGCTGAAGCAACTCATCGAAAACAAGGATGCCATCCTCTTCATCGACGAAATCCATACCCTGATCGGCGCGGGCGCCGCCTCGGGCGGTACGCTGGACGCTTCCAATCTCCTGAAGCCGGCGCTCTCCAGCGGCCAGTTGAAGTGCATTGGCGCGACGACCTACACCGAATTCCGCCAGATTTTTGAAAAAGACCACGCCCTTTCGCGGCGCTTCCAGAAAATCGACGTCGTCGAACCGTCGGTGATCGAAACCATCGAAATCCTCAAGGGTCTGAAAACCCGCTTCGAGGAGCATCACGGCATCAAATATTCGCTATCCGCCCTGGCAAGCGCCGCCGAACTCTCGGCCAAATACATCAACGACCGCCACTTGCCCGACAAAGCCATCGATGTCATCGACGAAGCCGGCGCGGCGCAACGCATCCTGCCCAAATCCCGGCAGAAAAAAACCATCGGCAAAAACGAAATCGAAGACATCGTCGCCAAAATCGCCCGCATCCCGCCGCGCAACGTATCCCAGGACGACCGCGCCTCGCTGCGGACGCTCGACCGCGATCTCAAGAATGTCGTGTTCGGCCAGGATGCCGCCATCGAAGCATTGGCGAAAGCGATCAAAATGTCGCGTTCAGGTCTGGGCAATCCGCAAAAACCGATCGGTTCCTTCCTCTTTTCCGGCCCGACCGGCGTCGGCAAGACCGAAGTCGCCCGCCAGCTCGCCTACACCCTGGGCATCGACCTGGTGCGCTTCGACATGTCCGAATACATGGAACGCCATGCCGTCAGCCGCCTGATCGGCGCTCCGCCGGGCTACGTCGGCTTCGACCAGGGGGGACTGCTCACCGAGCAAATCACCAAGAAACCACATTGCGTCCTGCTGCTCGACGAAATAGAAAAAGCGCATCCGGACGTCTACAACATCCTGCTCCAGGTCATGGATCACGGCACACTGACCGACAACAATGGCAGGCAGGCCGATTTTCGCAACGTGATCCTCATCATGACCACCAATGCCGGCGCGGAAGCCATGCAGAAATCGGTCATGGGCTTTTCGGCCCGCCGCGAAACGGGCGACGAAATGGTCGAAATCAAGCGCATTTTCACGCCCGAGTTCCGCAACCGGCTCGACGCCATGATTTCGTTCAAGGCGCTCGACGGCGAAATCATCCTCAGGGTGGTCGACAAATTCCTGATGCAACTCGAAGCCCAACTGCACGAAAAGAAAGTCGAAGCGCAATTCACCGATGCGCTCAAGTCCTGGCTGGCCGAAAAAGGCTTCGATCCCCTCATGGGCGCGCGGCCCATGGCGCGTCTGATCCAGGACATGATCCGTGCCGCACTGGCCGACGAACTGCTGTTCGGGCGGCTTGCCAACGGCGGCAAAGTCACCATCGACATCGACCCTTGCGATGAAAAAATCAAACTGGTTTTCGACCATGACGAAGTTTCCGAAGCTGTCGCCGTGTAGATCGAACGCCCCCGCGCCCATTTCGACGGATTCACGCGGCTGGCGACCGGCGCTTGCCGCCTGACTCAAACAAAACCGCCTCACTGAAACCTGGGGCGATTCAGTTCACAACTCCCCGACTCCTGCTACAATGCGCCCCCTTCGGGCCGATAGCTCAGCTGGGAGAGCGCCGCGTTCGCAATGCGGAGGTCAGGGGTTCGATCCCCCTATCGTCCACCAATTGGAAAACACAGGGAACGCAGTGACTTTGTTCTCGTACCATAAAGTGTCTCGTAAAGGGGATCGAACCCCGACGGGCGCTGAGCGTCAAAAAAACCTGCCAGTGGCAGGTTTTTAGCGTAGTATATGCCGGCAAACTGTCTCGTCAACAGTTCCTATAAGGACTAGTCCTAAATCTTTTATCGCTACGGGCCTGCCGATCGCGAGACTGTCCGGCGTAACGTCGCAGTCGAAAGCCGCAACCCTTACCCCCGCAGCTTTGGCGGCGGCAAGCGCCGCGCCGAATTCAGGATGAGTGCGGTTGTTGGGCGTGAAATATCGTACGCCGCTCATCTGAACAACAAACGCCACATGCGCGTCATACCCGTCGCCAACGCTCCGCGCAAGCGCGTTCAGATGCTTTACGCCGCGTTCCGTCGGCGCGTCGGGAAACATCACCACGCCGTCTTCCTCAAGCGTCACGCCCTTGACCTCAATGAATATTCTGCGTTCGCCTGTCTCGATATAGAA
>JAISCE010000049.1 GCA_031265765.1 Azoarcus sp. | reverse complement strand
GTCATGGCTACAACGGCATGCCGTAAAGCGTTCGGGATGAAAACGCCGAGGACGCCGTTGGAGGCGTCCTCGACGACGGCGGGCTGGATGTTCTTCAGGGCCGCCTTACCGCCCCGTCCGGCATGACGCCGGACGGGCTTGCCAAATCAGGCGTCCTGCCCCACCGAATACGTAATGCCGTTCAATTCTCTTTTCAACTCCGTCCCGGCGACGAACACGACGCGCGTTCCTTTCACCTGCTTCGCGGTCAAGTCCGCCGCGTCCTCGACGCCATTGCTGGCAACGCTGAGGCGGAAAGACCCGAAACTGCCCAGGCGGACGGAATCTCCCTTCTTCAAATGCGCGGGCAGGACCTGGACCAGATTGCTGAGCACCGAGAGAATGTCGCCCTTGGTCATGGCCGAACGCCCCTGGATGTCCTCGGCGATCTCGTCCAGTTCGATGGGGCGGCCCGCGCTCTTGGTGAGATACCACTTCTTCTTCTGGCCGGGATTGCTGGGGTTGCCGCGCTCGATCTTCGTCAGTTTCATGACCATGATGTGCTCCTGTAAAAATAAAACGGATGAATGACTGGGAAGCCGGAAGATATGTCCAAAGTGTTTTTTCGTCAAGCCTCCGGCAGTATTCTGAAAACGACCGAGGTCGTTTTTGAAAAGCATCTCGGTCGTTTTTGAAAAGCACCTCGGTCGTTTTTGAAAAGCACCTCGGTCGTTTTTGAAAACGACCTCGGTCGTTTTCGATGCCGGTGGGCGATGCCTGGGCGAGCCGGCATCGCGGACGCGGACGAGTCTGCCGATCCGGCTGTGCGAGAGGCGTCGAGAGGCGTCGAGAGGCGGGACGGGTCAGTTTTTCCGGGGTCTGAGCAGGAGCGAATTGCTCACGACCGACACCGAGGAGAGCGCCATCGCCGCGCCGGCCACGACCGGATTGAGAAAGCCCAGCGCGGCGGCGGGAATGCCGAGGATGTTGTAGACGAAGGCCCAGAAAAGGTTCTGGCGAATCTTGGCGAGCGTCGCGCGGGAAAGCGCGATGGCATCGGCGACGCCTTCCAGGTCGTTGCGCATCAGGGTGATGTCCGCCGTCTGCATGGCGATGTCGGAACCCGCGCCCATGGCGAAGCCGACATCGGCGGCGGCAAGCGCGGGCGCGTCGTTGATGCCGTCGCCCGCCATGCCCACCCGCTTGCCGGAGGCTTTCAGCGTCTCGATCGCCGCCGCCTTGCCGCCGGGCAGGACGTCGGCTTTGAAATGGACGATGCCCGCTTCGCGGGCGATGGCCGCGGCGGTGCCGGGATTGTCGCCGGTCAGCATGACGACTTCGACGCCAAGCCGGGTCAGGCGCGATACCGCTTGGCGCGAGCTTTCGCGCAAGGGGTCGGCGATGCCGATCAGGCCCAGCGTTTCACCGTTCGCGGCAAGGGCGACGATGCTTTGTCCCGCCAGTTGCGGCGGCGTTTCGGGAACGGCAAATCCCAGGGTCTTGAACCAGGAAAGCGAACCGGCGTGCGTCCGGACGCCATCCACTAGGCCGTGCACGCCGCATCCGGGCGTCGTTTGCGCCTCGTCCTCGATGGATGGAAGCGAAAGGCCGCGCTCGCTCGCCGCCGTCAGGATGGCGGCGGCGAGCGGATGGGTGGAGGTTTGTTCCAGGCTCGCGGCCCGGATGAGGATATCCGCTTCGCTCACGCTGGCGCGGGCGGGGAAAACGGCGACGACGGTGGGCGTTCCCGTGGTCAGCGTGCCGGTCTTGTCCACTGCCAGCGTTTCGATTTTTTCCGCAAGTTCCAGCGCCTGGGCGTTGCGGATCAGGATGCCCGCCCGCGCGCCTCGCCCCGTTCCAACCATGATGGCCGTCGGTGTGGCCAGTCCCAGCGCACAGGGGCAGGCGATGACCAGTACGGCGACGGCATTGACCAGCGCCGCGGTGAAATTCCCGGCAAGGAGCCACCAGCCGATGAAGGTCGATAGGGCGATGCCGCCGACGGCCGGTACGAAGAAGGCGGCGGCCCGATCCGCAAGGCGCTGGATTTCCGCCTTGGAACCTTGCGCTTCGCCGACCAGGCGGACGATGCCGGCCAAAAGGGTGTGCACGCCCACGCCAGTGGCCCGGCAGCGCAAGAGGCCGTCGCCGTTGACCGTGGCGGCGTAGACCTGGCCGCCGGTTTTCTTGGCGACCGGCATGGCTTCGCCTGTCAGCATGGCTTCGTTGATGTGGGAATTGCCGGAGAGTACTTCGCCGTCGACCGGCACGGCTTCGCCGGCGCGCACGACGAAAATGTCGCCGGGAATGAGTTCCGCGACAGGCGTTTCGATGAGTTCGCCTTTCCGCTCGATGCGCGCCGTCTGCGGTTGCAGGCGGGCCAGGGATTCGATGGCGGCGGCGGTTTTCGCCTTGGCGCTGGATTCGAGCCGTTTTCCCAGGAGCACGAGCGTGATGATGCTTGCCGAAGCCTCGAAATAAACGTGATAGTGGGAAAGCCCGGCCAGCGTGACCGCGGCGCTGTAGCCCCAGGCCATGCTGGTGCCCAGGGCGACCAGTACGTCCATGTTGCCGGAGCCGCCGCGCAGCGCGGAGAAGCCGCCGCGATAAAAACGCCAGCCGATCCAGAATTGCACGGGAGTGGCCAGGATGAGTTGCAACCAACGCGGCAGGATGTCGGCATGCTGCCCTTCGCCCGCGAACATGAAGGGCATTTGCGCGACAAGCGGCAAGGTCAGGAGGGCCGCGACGAGGAAGCGGCGCTTTTCTTTCTGGCTCGCCGCCGCGCGGCGTTCCTTTTCCGCTTCCCGCGTGTCGTAGGTGGACACGGTTGCGGTAAAGCCGGTTTTCTTGACCGTGTCGATCAATTGTTCGATGCTGGTTTCGCCGGGAACGAAGCGTATGTGCGCGCGCTCGGCGGCGAAATTCACCGTCGCCTCGACGCCGGGGAGTTTATTGATTTGGCGTTCCACGCGCGCCGCGCAGGCGGCGCAGGCCATGCCTTCCAGCGCGAATTCCACGGTCTGCCGCGCGGCGGCAACATCGCCGGAAGGGAGGGAAGCAGCGTTGCCGGGGGCGATTTCCGGCGTTGCGAGCGTCATTGCATTGTCCAATGGTCCAGGATCGTTTGGGCGCTATGCGGCGGGTTCGATCGTGTAGGGGGTGAATCGGCTTTGATTTTCGTCGATCAGCAGCGATGCGTCGATGGCCGGGAAGGCGCGCTGGGCGCAGTTCTCGCGCGCGCAGAGTTTGCAGCCCG
The DNA here is from genome assembly GCA_031265765.1 of Azoarcus sp. Taxonomy (GTDB): domain Bacteria; phylum Pseudomonadota; class Gammaproteobacteria; order Burkholderiales; family Rhodocyclaceae; genus WRNU01. Next base: position 14,524 of record JAISCE010000049.1, on the reverse strand, counting down.
AACCGATGGGCGTAAAGGCGTCCAGGTCCTTGAGATTCAGGTTCCTGCTGTAGATCAGGCGCTCGGCATGGCGGATGTCGCAGCCCAGTCCGATGGCGAAGGTCTTGACGGGGGCATCGTGGCCGGCGTATCCGTGCTGGACGCTGCGGGCGATCCACAGGTAGGCGCGGCCATCGGGCATGGTTGCCAGTTGGGTCAGGATGCGGCCCGGTTGGCCGAAGGTTTCGTAGAGGTTCCAGAGCGGACAGGAGCCGCCGATGCGGGAAAAGTGAAAATCGGTGGCGGATTGGCGTTTGGAAATGTTGCCGGCGCGGTCGACGCGCACGAAGAAGAAGGGGACGCCCCGGTGGGCGGGGCGTTGCAGGGTGGAGAGGCGATGGCAGACCGTCTCGAAGCCGACGCCGAATTCATGGGCAAGCCGTTCGATGTCGTAGCGCAGCCGTTCGGCTTGGTCGAGAAAACGCCGGTAGGGGAGGATCAGCGCGCCGGCAAAGTAATTGGCCAGTCCGATGCGCAGCAGTTGCCGGGCTTCTTCGCTGGAGAGCGCCGCGCGGGCGGCAATGGCTTCCAGTGTTTCACCGGTTTCCAGGAATGCCAGTTGCGTTGCCATCTGGAAAGCCATTTGTCCGGGCCGCAGGCGGGAAGAAAGCGTGAGGATGCTGTGTGCGGCATCGAACCGGCGCAGCGATTCGCCGTGTGTTTCCTCGCCGTCCCCGTCTTCCCGCAGGATGCGGACGCCGTGCCGCGTCAGGCGTTGCGCCAGTCCGCGCAGGCTGTCCCGGGGCGTCAGGCCCCAGTCGTCGTGGGCGCGTTCGGCCAAGGTGTCGATTTCATCTATGTAATTGCGGCGGTCGTAGAAGAAGTCGCGCACTTCTTCGTAAGGCATGGGTTTCAGCGGCGTCTCGCCGTTGCGTTCATGCCCCAGCCGCGAGGCCAGTGCTTCTTCGCGTTCCTGGATTTCGCGCTGCCGCCGGCCCAGGCGGATCAGCATCCGGGCGACGCCCGGCATGTTCGCGGCGAGTTCTTCCATTTCGGCCCGCGAGACGGCTTCTTCCGCCAGTGTTTCGCTGAAAAGCTCCCGCAGGGCGGTGAGCAGGCGCACTTCGTCGTCGCCGGAAAACCGCTGGACATCGACGCCGAAGACGGCATTCAGCTTCAGGAGCACGGTAACCGTCAGGGGGCGCTGGTTCTGCTCCAACTGGTTGAGATAACTTGGCGACAATCCCAGTGCGCGGGCCAGGGCGACCTGGGTGAGGCTGCGTTCTTCGCGGAAACGCTTCAGACGCACGCCCATGAAGCTTTTTCTCATCGAAAGCCGATTCCAGTCGGGGGGCAGGTCACTGCCTCGGCAGCTAACGCGGCACGGGAAATCAAGGTATTGTGGTTCTCGAAAATAGCTCTTGGAATTCTATGCTCGATTGCATACCATCTCAACGAGTTTCGATAAAAGAGGATGTATCCATGCGACCGTCCGTTGTGCTCGACATGAAGCGAAGTACAGTGCGTGAAGTGGTAGGTCGCTTTCGCACGGCGAACCTGCGCGTCTTCGGATCGGTGCTGCATGGCACCGACCGGGACGGCAGCGACATCGACCTGCTGGTCGATGCACTGCCTGGCGCAACGTTATTGGACCTAGGCGGTCTGCAAGAAGAATTGAAATCGCTGCTCGGCGTTGACGTTGATTTGCTAACGCCCGGCGATCTGCCGCCGAAGTTCCGGGCGAGGGTGCTTGCAGAGGCACAGCCAGTATGAGTGAGAATCTGGCCTGCCCCCATCTGGCGTACCACTGATAACCAGAGTCCGAGGTTGAGATATTTCCCCTTCGGGGGATGACAAGAGCCTCCTCCCGCAAGCGGGAGGAGGCTCTTGCCGTGTGCCGATGCGATCGTTCGGTTTTACAGTCCGACTTGGCTGATTTCCATCTCTTTCAGTTTGTCGGAGACGATGAATGCCGCCTCGGTACCGGCGCGGATTTCTTCCACGGTGACGCCGGAAGCGTGTTCTTCCAGCACGAGCTTGCCGTCGTGGAAGCGGAACAGCGCCAGTTCCGTGACGATGGTCGAGACGCGGCCCTTGGCGGTGAGCGGCAGGTTGCATTTCTTGAGAATCTTCTGCTCGCCCCTGTTCGTGTGCTCCATGGCCACGATGACGTTCTTTGCGCCGACGGCGAGATCCATGGCGCCGCCCATGCCGGGAACGTTCTTGCCGGGAACCATCCAGTTGGCCAGGTCGGCGTTTTCATCGACTTGCAGGCCGCCCAGCACGCAGGCGTCCAGATGGCCGCCGCGCATCAGGGCGAACGAGATGGATGTGTCGAAAGTCGAACCGCCGGGGATGATGCCGCAGGGCGCGCCGCCCGCGTTGACCAGCCGCGGCGCGCCGATGGGGGGCGTTTCCTTCGGCACGGGGCCGATGCCGAGAAAACCGTTTTCCGATTGCAGGATGAGGTGCACGTTTTTCGGCAGGTAATTGGCAACCAGGGTCGGCAGGCCGATACCGAGATTCACGACATCCCCGTCTTTCAGTTCCAGCGCGATGCGGCGGGCGATGAATTCCTTGGCGCTCAGTTCTTTGCGAGTCATGGTGTGCTCCTCTTACCAGGGGTAGACGATGTAGTCGACCAGAATGCCGGGGGTCATCACGTGGTCGGGGTCGATGTCGCCGATTTCGACGACTTCGTGCGCTTCCACGATGACCGTGTCGGCGGCGAGCGCCATCAGGGGGTTATGGTTCCGCATCGAGCGGTAATAGACGAGGTTGCCCATCTTGTCGGCCTTGTGGGCTTCCAGTACGGCGAGATCGGCGGAAAGCGGCAATTCCAGCAAGTAGTCCTTGCCGTTGATGTTGAGGGTCTGCTTGGTGTCGAATTGCTTTCCGTCGATGCTGACCGCCTGTTTTTCTTCGGCGACCGAGGTGCCGACGCCCGTCGGGGTCAGGACGCCGCCCAGGCCGGAACCTTTTGCGCGCAGGCGTTCGGCGATGCTGCCGATGGGGCAGAGTTCGATTTCCATTTCGCCGGTAATCATCTGCCGTTGCGCTTCTTTGTTGAGACCGATATGGCCGGTGATGAGCTTCTTGACCCGCTTGTTCCGGATCAGCAGGCCGATGCCTTCCGGGCCTTTCGTGGCGTCGCTGAAGGCCGCATCGTCGCCGATGACCGTGAGATCCTTGACGCCGGAATCCAGGATGGCTTGCATGATGCGCGGCGATGTGCCGTTGCCCATGAATCCGCCATACATGATGGTCATTCCGTCACGCAAGAACGACGCGACTTGCTCGATTTCAAGCCTTTTTGATTTCATTTCCCTTTTCTCCTGAACGCGCCCGCGCGGCGTTCCCGGACAAGGAAGGGCAGGCGCACCGATGGACGATTTATCGACGGGAAGGACCGTCGTGCCGACCGGTTGTCTCCTCCTCCGGCGTGCATTTTATCCGCAGACGGCTTGTCTGTGCGCTGGGGAATACCCGTTTCAGCCGAACGCCCGCGCGACATGCCGCGCGACGCCGGCGATTATCGTCTCGTCGGTCGCGCTTTCCGGATCGTATCGTGTGAAGTACACCGCCAGTACGACCGGCTCCCGGCGCGGCGGCCACAGGATGCCCATGTCGTTGCGCGTTCCGTAGGCGCCGGTGCCCGTTTTGTCCGCCACGGTCCAGCCGGGCCGGTTCAGCTTGCTGTGCCGGCCATTCGATGAGCCGCCATTGCTACGGGCGCAGACGTACCTTCCCATGAACCAACGAACCTGACGACATGAAGGAACAATGCACTGCGAATGGAAGAAAAATAAAAAAATAATGTGTAAAAAATCACGACACGTGATATAAATGCAACGGTTTGTCGTGGCTCTGTTCTGTCATGGCGGCTTGTCGTTTTTCACAAATGAAGGGGCTTCTTATGAAACGATTGTTTTTGCTCAATCTTGTTGCGAGTGGCCTGATGTTCTCCCTTGCGGGATGCGGTGGAGGTGGCGGCGGCGGCGGAGGTGGCGGCAGCGGGGTGGCGGCAAGCGAGGCGTCGCAGACCGGCGCGGCCTTCACCCACAAGCAATTGGCTGGCGATGCCACGGCCCGATCCGTTCCAGGCACGCTGTCGGCCAGCACCCTGGCTTCCGCTCCCGCCGCGCAAAAGGCGCTCTCGAGCGGAGAGGGGTACGTCAGGGTTGAAAACAACGGTTCCGTGACATTGCGGTTCAATGGTCAGTCCTTGGCCACCTTCACCGCTGGCAAGACGAACCTCTACACGAAGAACGGTGTGAAGTTTGCCGTCCTGTCCGACACGAAGGCCAGGACAGGAGGCGGAACGGAAACCCACTATCTCTGGTTCGGGACGTTGAATTACACCGCTTTCGGCTATTGGGCGCAGGTGTCGGAGGTATCGGGCAAGAAAATCCCGGGAAATTGGGATGCTTTCTTTTACAAATCGGGCGGACTCATACCGTCGGTCGACTCTGCCTACGCCCATGCCCGGTACGACGGAGGCAATTTGGGGACTTTTACGGGCATAGCCGCCGGGCTGGTGAAATATGACGATAAAACCTCCGCCGATGCCGATACCGCCGTTCCGCTCATAGGCAAGGCCAGCCTGACCATAGCAGGTCCGTCCAATGGAACCCTGGTGCTGGATTTCCCGAACTTCTATAAGCTCACGGGGAGTGTGAACACGAGTACGGACACTACCTTGGCGGTTGGGGAAATCACGGGCAATTTCACGAAGTTTGAAAAAAAGGGCGGCAACGTGGACTTGCCCACGGTGGCGAGCGGATATAGTAAGAACACGATCAAGGGCCAGCTTTTCGGCAAGCCGACTGGCAACAGTACTTACCCTCGCACTCCCACTGAAGCGGCAGGCGCGTGGCTCTTGTCATCTTCCACTAGCGCGCGTAATGTTGAAGTCATAGGTTCGTTCGGCGTAAAGAAGTAAAAAGTATGCCGTTTCGTTTTGGCCGGGGCGCGACGCGGGCTGTGGTTTCGTTCGCGTTCCCGGCTATTGTGGCGCGGACGCGACCGCTGGCATCGAGTGTGGGACGGTATCATCCTGCCGGGCCGGGAGTCGCCCGGAAAACGGCTGCCATGCCTTCCTGTCCGGGACGGGTGAAACGAATGATCTGGAAAAATGACGGAAAACGAAACGAAAGCGTTTTATCTCGACGATGTCGCGGTCGGCGACCGTTACGTGAGCCAGGAATATCCGCTCGATACGGCGGGGATCAAGTCCTTCGCCCGCGACTTCGATCCGCAGCCCTTCCATCTTGACGAGGCCGCTGCCGAGGAATCTTTTTTCGGCGGGCTGGCCGCCAGCGGCTGGCATACGGCTGCAATTACGATGCGCCTGATGGTGGAGAGCGTGCCTTTCGCTGATGGCTTGATTGGCGCGGGCGTCGAACTGTCGTGGCCGCGCCCGACCCGTCCGGGCGACGCGCTCCACGTCGTGAGCGAGATTACCGCCGTCGCGCCGTCGAAGAGCAAGCCGGATCGCGGCATCGTCACCTTGCAAAGTGATACATACAACCAGCGTGGCGAGCCGGTGCAGAGGCTGGTGTCGCGGTTGTTGTTGTTTCGGCGGTGGGGCGAGAGGCTGTCATGAATTTCATTGATCTTCCCCAGCTGGTCGCGGCGGGCGGTAGTGTGAGGCTGCCGGGTTCCAAGAGTATTTCCAATCGCGCGTTGTTGTTGGCGGCGCTGGCCGAAGGGGTGACGGAAATCCACGGTCTGCTGGTCTCCGACGATACGGCGCGCATGCTGGAAGCCCTGCGGGCGCTGGGGGTGGCATGCGCCGAATCCGGGGAAGGGCGTCTGCGCGTCGAGGGATGCGCGGGGCGCTTTCCCGTGCGGCAAGCAGAGTTGTTCCTCGGCAATGCGGGCACGGCTTTCCGTTCGCTGACCGCCGCGCTGGCGCTGGCGGACGGGGATTATGTACTGAGGGGCGTGCCGCGCATGCATGAACGGCCCATCGGCGACCTGGTCGATGCTTTGCGGCGGTTGGGGGCGGAAATCGATTATCTGGAGAACGAGGGTTTTCCGCCTTTGCGCCTGAAACCGGCGTCGATTGGGCCGGGAAGGACAGTCGAAGTGCGCGGGGAGGTGTCCAGCCAGTTTTTGACCGGGCTTCTGATGGCCTTGCCGCTCACGGGGCGGGAAACCGCGGTGGAGGTGGCGGGCGATCTCATCTCCAGGCCCTATGTGGAAATGACCCTCGGCTTGATGGCCCGGTTCGGTGTGCGGGTGGCGAGGCGAGGGTGGCAGTCCTTCACCGTGCCGGCGGCAAGCTATGTTTCGCCCGGCGCGTTCGTGGTCGAGGGCGATGCGTCTTCCGCTTCCTATTTCCTTGCGGCGGGCGCGATCGGCGGCCGTCCCGGCGCGCCTTTGCGGGTCGAGGGGGTAGGGCGGGGTTCCATCCAGGGCGACGTGCGTTTTACCGGGGCGCTGGCGCGGATGGGCGCGGTCATCGAGATGGGCAACGGTTGGATGAGCGCCTGCCGTCCGCCGGAAGGTTTGCGCGGCATCGCGCTCGATTGCGGGGATATCCCCGATGCCGCGATGACGTTGGCGATAACCGCCCTTTTCGCCCAAGGCGAAACGCGGCTGACCAACATCGCCAGTTGGCGGGTGAAGGAAACCGACCGTATCGCCGCGATGGCGAAGGAATTGGGCAAACTCGGAGCGCGAGTGGAGGAGGGGCGCGATTTTCTCGCCGTCGCGCCGCCGGATGCCGGGCATGTCCTGCATCCGGCGATCGTCGATACCTACGACGACCATCGCATGGCGATGTGTTTTTCACTGGCCGCGTTCGGCGTGCCATTGCGCATCGATGACCCGGCATGCACGGCGAAGACCTTCCCCGATTATTTCGCGTGTTTGGAAAAACTTGTCACCGCCGCGCCGGTGATCGCCATCGACGGCCCTACCGCTTCGGGCAAGGGGACGGTATCGGCGCGGGTGGCGAAGGCGCTGGGATTCCATTATCTCGATTCGGGGGCGCTTTACCGTCTCACGGCCCTGGCCGCGCGCGAGGCGGGCGTGGAGTGGACGGACGAGGCGGGCGTGGCGGCGGTGGCGGCGCAGCTGGACGCCGTGTTCGACGATGGGCGCATATGGCTGGACGGCAAGGAAGCGGGCGAAGCCATCCGGCATGAAAGCATATCTTCCGGCGCATCGAAAGTGGCGGCGTTGCCGCAAGTGCGGGCGGCGCTGCTTTTCCGGCAACGGGCGTTCCACCGCGCGCCGGGGCTGGTCGGCGATGGGCGCGACATGGCTTCGGTGGTGTTTCCGCGCGCCGGGCTGAAGGTGTTTTTGACCGCAAGCGCCGGAATACGGGCGGAAAGACGTTATAAACAGTTGATCGACAAGGGTATGGCTGTTACCATGGACAGCTTGGTGCAAGAGTTGCGGGACAGGGATGCGCGCGATGCGGCCCGGCCCGTGGCTCCCTTGCAACAACAGCCGGATGCGGTTTTACTCGATACGACCTCGATGGGCATCGAAGAAGCCGTGGCCTTCGTGCTCGATCTCGTGCGGGATCGGGGTTTGGCCGCCGGTTGAAAAAAAGCCGGCGCGCGGGGAATTTTCCGCGCGCTTTTTTGCCAACTACCTTGATTGCCGCCGCAGGGCGGTCCCGAACCTCTCCCTACTTTCATGTCCTCCATCAATCCCGCCACCCTGGCCGGCAACGAAAGTTTTGCCGCCCTTTTTGAAGAAAGTCTTTCGCTCCAGGAAATGCGCCCGGGCGAAGTCATCACCGCCGAAGTCGTGCGCATCGACCAGAATTTCGTCGTCGTCAATGCCGGCCTCAAATCCGAAAGCTACGTTCCGATCGATGAATTCCGCAACGACCGCGGCGAGATCGAAGCCAATGTCGGCGATTTCGTCCACGTCGCCATCGAGGCGCTCGAAGACGGCTACGGCGAAACGCGCCTGTCGCGCGACAAGGCCAAGCGCATCTCGGCCTGGAACGATCTCGAAAAGGCGCTCAACGAAGGCTCGTTGGTCAAGGGCGTCATCACCAGCCGCGTCAAGGGCGGCCTGACGGTGATGACCAGCAGCATCCGCGCCTTCCTGCCGGGTTCGCTGGTCGACATGCGCCCGGTCAAGGACACCACGCCGTATGAGGGCAAGGAGTTCGAGTTCAAAGTCATCAAGCTCGACCGCAAGCGCAACAACGTCGTGGTTTCGCGCCGCGCGGTGCTCGAAGAATCGATGGGCGAGGAACGCGACAAACTGCTCTCCACGCTCAAGGAAGGCACGGTGGTCAAGGGTATCGTCAAGAACATCACCGATTACGGCGCCTTCGTCGACCTCGGCGGCATCGACGGCCTGCTGCACATCACCGACCTGGCCTGGCGGCGTGTGCGGCATCCCTCGGAAGTGCTCAACGTCGGCGACGAAATCGAAGCCAAGGTGCTCAAGTTCGACCAGGAAAAGAACCGCGTCTCGCTTGGTCTCAAGCAACTCGGCGAAGACCCGTGGGTCGGCATCGCCCGCCGCTATCCGCAGGGCACGCGCCTGTTCGGCAAGGTGACGAACATTACCGACTACGGCGCCTTCGTCGAGGTCGAGCAGGGCATCGAAGGGCTGGTGCACGTTTCCGAAATGGACTGGACCAACAAGAACATCCATCCGACCAAGGTCGTGCAACTCGGCGACGAAGTGGAAGTGATGATTCTCGAAATCGACGAGGATCGCCGCCGCATCTCGCTCGGCATGAAGCAGTGCGCCTCCAACCCGTGGGACGATTTCGCCATCAACCACAAGAAGGGCGACAGAGTGCGCGGCCAGATCAAGTCGATCACCGATTTCGGCGTCTTCATCGGGCTGGAAGGCGGCATCGACGGGCTGGTGCACCTCTCCGACCTGTCGTGGAGCGAGCCGGGCGAGGAAGCGGTTCGCCGCTTCAAGAAAGGCGACGAGGTCGACGCCGTGGTGTTGGGCATCGATGTCGAGCGCGAACGCATCTCGCTGGGCGTCAAGCAGCTCGAAGGCGATCCCTTCACCAACTTCATTGCCACCCACGAAAAGAACAGCGTGGTGCGCGGCACGGTGAAGTCGGTCGAGGCGCGCGGCGCGGTGGTTGCGCTGGCCGACGATGTCGAAGGCTATCTGCGCGCCTCCGAAGCCGCCGCGCAACGGGTCGACGATCTGACCACGCTGCTCAAGGACGGCGATGAGATCGAGGCTGTCGTCATCAACGTCGACCGCAAGACCCGTTCGATCAGCCTTTCGGTTCGGGCCAGGGATCAGGTCGAACAGAACGAAGTCATGAACAAGCTGGCTTCCGAGAGTGCCGCTTCGTCCGGCACGACCAATCTCGGCGCGCTGCTCAAGGCTAAATTGAACGAGCAAAAGCAATAAGTGCCTGCCGCTATGACCAGATCGGAATTGGTTGCCCGATTAGCCGCGCGTTTCCCGCAGTTGGTGGCGAAAGACGCCGATTACGCGGTCAAGATGGTCCTCGATGCGATGGCCGGCGCTCTCGCGCTCGGCAATCGCATCGAAATCCGCGGATTCGGCAGTTTCTCTCTCAACTATCGCCCCCCGCGCGTGAGCCGCAACCCCAAGTCCGGCGACAAAGTGGACGTGCCTGAAAAGTACGTGCCTCACTTCAAGGCGGGCAAGGAACTGCGCGTAAGGGTCGATGGCTGTGGCGCGTGAATGCGCGGACATCGGAACGGCAGACGTTTAAAATCGGAAGGCGGCTTCGGCTGCCTTCTTTTTTGTCATGTGCTCGGAGATAATGCCGCTCATGCGTGTACTCGTCTGGTTCGTCCGCTTCGTTTTATTCCTTTTCCTGTTCGGCTTCGCGGTCAAGAATGACCACGTCGCCGACCTGTATTTCTTCTTCGGCAGACAATGGCACCTGCCGCTGGTGTTCATCATCCTGGTGGCTTTCGGTGTCGGCATCCTGCTCGGCGTGACCGCCACGATCACCTCGCTGCTGCGGCAGCGGCGGGAAATTTCCCGTTTGCGCAAGCAACTCGAACGCGCCGGGCAGGCGGCGAGCGAAGCCGCGCAATTGCCCGAACCGTTCTGAACCGGCATGGAAATCGAATTCTGGTGGTTACTGGCGCTGCCGCTCTTTTTCGCCCTCGGGTGGCTGGCGGCGCGCATCGACATCCGGCAGGTCGTGCACGAATCGCGCGCCTTGCCGCGTTCCTACCTGAGCGGACTCAATTTTTTACTCAACGAGCAGCCGGACAAGGCGATAGATTCCTTCGTCGAAGCGGTGCGCATCGATCCGCAGACGGTGGAACTGCATTTCGCCCTCGGTTCCCTGTTCCGCCGCCGGGGAGAAACCGACCGCGCCATCCGCATCCATCAATTGCTCGTCGACCGCGAAGACCTCACCGGGGAACAGCGTGTACAGGCGCTTGGCGAACTGGGGCAGGATTTCCTCAAAGCCGGCCTGCTCGACCGCGCCGAGGCCGTGTTCCTGAAGCTCAAGGAATCGCGCGCCGGCGACATGGCCTCGCGCTATTTGCTTGAAATCTATCAACAGGAAAAGGATTGGGAAAAGGCGATCGGGATCGCCGAGACCCTTCCCGACCACGAAGGCGTGCATTGGCGGCGCGAAGTTGCCAACTTCCACTGCGAACTGGCGCTGCGGGCGCTGGCCGACTCCCGTTTCGACGATGTCGGCAAACACGTTGCGACGGCGTTGGCGATCAACCGCAAATGCGTGCGCGCGAGCCTGATCCTGGGCGATCTGCGCGTCGCCCAGGGCCGGAACGAAGAGGCGCTGGAAGCATGGAAGCGGATCGAAGGGCAAGCTCCCGTCTATCTGTCGCTCATCGCGCAAAGAATACTGGATGCCTACGGTCGCCTTGGACGCATCGAACAAGGGCATGTACTGTTGCGTTCGTGGCTGGAACATCATCCTTCGCTCGATTTGCTCGACGAACTCTTTCACTGGGAAATCGAAAAAGTCGGCGCGCAGGCAGCCTATGAACTGGTGCGGGAAGAACTGCGCCGCAATCCGACCCTGCTCGGTCTCGACAAATTGCTGGAAGCCGCCATGCTGACCGCGCCGGTCGAACATCGCGGCGACATCGAACTGGTCAAGCAATTGATCCACAGCCACACGCGCCGGGTGGCGCGCTACCGCTGCGACGCCTGCGGCTTCAAGGCGCGGCAGTTTTACTGGCGATGCCCGGCCTGCGGCGGCTGGGAAACCTACCCGCCCCGGCGCACCGAGGAATTCGACCTTGCCCCCTGAACACGGCGCGACAGCAAGAAAACATGTTTCAATCCACGCCCGTAGCGGGCGATACAACGCGGAAGGGGGCAAACCTCCCTTGCATCGGATCGTTCCCCTGAAGGGGAAGGGTTTCAACCGGAGAAGTTTTCCATGAAAGTCACTGTCATTGGAACAGGTTACGTCGGACTCGTCAGCGGCGCATGCCTGGCCGATGTCGGCAACGACGTACTTTGCCTCGATGTCGATCCGGCCAAGATACGCATCCTGGCATCCGGCGGCATCCCGATCCATGAACCCGGCCTGCCGGAGATCGTGCGCCGCAACGTCGAAGCGGGGCGGCTGGCGTTTACCACCGACATCGAACGCGCCGTCCGGCACGGCGCGGTGCAATTCATCGCCGTCGGCACGCCGCCCGACGAAGACGGCTCGGCGGATTTGCAATACGTACTGACGGCGGCGCGCAATATCGGACGCCATATGGACGGCTACCGGGTGGTCGTCGACAAATCGACAGTGCCGGTCGGCACCGGCGACAAAGTGCGCGCGGCGATCGGCGAAGAACTGGCGGCGCGCGGCGCGGAAATCGATTACTCGGTGGTCTCCAATCCCGAATTCCTCAAGGAAGGCGCGGCGGTGGAAGACTTCATGCGCCCCGACCGCATCGTCGTCGGCGCCGAAGATGCGCGCGCCATCGCTTCGATGCACGAACTTTACGCACCCTTCCAGCGCAACCGGGAAAAACTGCTGGTCATGGATATCAAAAGCGCCGAACTCACCAAATACGCCGCCAACGCCATGCTCGCCACCCGCATCAGCTTCATGAACGAATTGGCGAACCTTGCCGAAACCCTGGGCGCGGACATCGAACAAGTGCGCCAGGGCATGGGTTCCGATCCGCGCATCGGCTGGCATTTCCTCTACGCGGGCTGCGGCTACGGCGGATCGTGCTTTCCCAAGGACGTAAAGGCGTTGGTGCGCACCGGCAGCGAAGCGGAGCACGATTTGCGGGTATTGCGCGCGGTGGAAGCGGCCAACGAAATGCAAAAGCAGCGCCTCGTGGACAAAATCGTCGCCCGCTTCGGCGAAAAACTCGATGGTCTGCGCTTCGCGCTCTGGGGGCTGGCGTTCAAGCCCGGCACCGACGACATGCGCGAAGCGCCGAGCCGCATCATCGTCGATGCGCTGCACCGGCGCGGGGCCAGCATCACCGCCTACGATCCCGTGGCGATGACCGAAGCGCGGCGCATCTTCGCCGACCGCTACGCGGGGCTGAGCTATGCAACGCGCCCCATGGATGCGGTGCTCGGCGCGGACGCGCTCATCATCGTCACCGAATGGAAAGAATTCCGCAGCCCGGATTTCGACTTCATCGGCACCGCGCTCAAGCATCCAGTCATCTTCGACGGGCGCAACATGTACGATCCCGCGGCGATGCAGCGTCACGGCATCGAGTACCATGGCATGGGCCGCCGCCTGGGCGCGCCGGCCTTGCCCCGGCAGGCATGAAAATGGCATTCAAGACGCTCGAAGACTACGTTGGGCAAACACCGCTGGTGCGGCTCAAGCGCATCACGGCGGGACGCGGCAACGTCATCCTCGCCAAACTCGAAGGCAACAACCCCGCCGGTTCGGTCAAGGATCGTCCCGCGCTCTCGATGGTGATGCGGGCTGAAGCCTGCGGCCGGATCGTCCCCGGCGATAGCCTGATCGAAGCCACCAGCGGCAACACCGGCATCGCGTTGGCAATGGCGGCGGCCATCCGCGGCTACCGCATGATCCTGGTCATGCCCGAAAACCAGAGCGTCGAACGCCGCCAGACCATGCGCGCCTTCGGCGCCGAACTCGTGCTCACCCCCCGCGACGGCGGCATGGAAATGGCGCGCGACGTCGCCGAAAAAATGCGCGACGAAGGGCGCGGCATCATCCTCGACCAATTCGCCAACCCCGACAACCCGCTGGCGCACTACGAAGCCACCGGCCCCGAGATCTGGGAACAGACCGGAGGGCGCATCACGCACTTCGTCAGTTCGATGGGCACCACCGGCACCCTGATGGGCGTCGCCCGCTACCTCAAGGAACGCAACCTCGCGATCCGGATCGTCGGCTGCCAGCCGGAAGAAGGCTCGCAAATCCCCGGCATCCGCAAATGGCAACCGGAATACCTGCCGGGCATCTACGATGGCTCCCGCGTCGACCTGCTCGAATACGTCAGCCAGGCCGATGCCGAAGACATGACCCGGCGGCTTGCGCGCGAAGAAGGCATCTTCGCCGGCATCTCCTCGGGCGGCGCAATGCACGTGGCGCTGCGGCTCGCCGCCGGGCTGGAAAACGCCGTCATCGTCGGCATCGTTTGCGATCGCGGCGACCGCTACCTTTCCACCGGCGTCTTTCCAGCCTGAGCGTCATCATGCCAGCACTGATCTTCGACATCGAAACCATTCCGGACGTTGCCGGCCTGCGCCGTCTTCACGGCCTGCCCGAAGAAAACCTTTCCGACGCCGAAGTCGCCGAACTCGCCTTCCAGCAGCGCCGCGCCGCGTCCGGCAACGACTTCCTGCCCCATTACCTGCAACGGATCGTAACGATCTCCTGCGCCCTCTACAGCCCCGGCCAGTTCCGTGTTTTCTCGCTCTCCGAACCCGATAGCGGCGAAAGCGGCATCGTCCAGCGTTTTTTCGACGGCATCGAAAAATACACCCCACAACTCGTTTCCTGGAACGGCGGCGGGTTCGACCTGCCCGTACTGCACTACCGGGGGCTGCTCCATGGCATTGCCGCGCCGCGCTACTGGGATTTGGGCGACGGCGACTACGCCGATTCGCGCGAATTCAAATGGAACAACTACATCAGCCGCTACCATGCCCGCCACCTCGACCTGATGGACTTGCTCGCCCTCTACCAGCCGCGCGCCAACGCCCCGCTCGACGACCTCGCCAAGCTGATGGGCTATCCCGGCAAACTCGGCATGGACGGTTCCGCCGTCTGGACGGCGTGGCAGGCGGGGCGCATTGCCGAAATCCGCGATTACTGCGAAACCGACGTCGTCAACACCGGCCTCGTCTATCTGCGTTTCCTGAAGATGCGCGGCCTGCTGGATCAGGCGGGCTGGGCGCGCGAAGTCGCCATGGTGCGCACAACGCTGGAAAAAATCGACGCGCCGCACTGGCGGGAATTCCTCGCGGCGTGGAAAGCGGAGGATGCGGGCAGTTAAGCAAGTGGGCCTGTCATGAATTTCGTGTTCAGAGGGCGTGTTGAAAATCACATGGTGGCCTGAACAAAGCGTTCAGCATAGAGGATAGCAAATTGGTTCATAGCCGTCTTCCAATCGTGCGACGG
>JAISCE010000017.1 GCA_031265765.1 Azoarcus sp. | reverse complement strand
TGCCGCGCCTGTTCGGCGACGTATTCGGCGTGTACCGGGCTGAGAACGCCGGGATCGCGCGCGGCGCTGCCGGAAGTCGTGCGCAAGGGTTCGTCCAGGGCTTGCCGGTAGGCGGCTTCGTCGATGATGTCGATTTCGCGCATGCGCCGCAGGACGTAGCGTTGCCGCCGCTGCGCGCCCGCCGGGTTGACGATGGGGTTCAGGATGGACGGCCCCTTGGGTAGCCCGGCAAGCATGGCGGCTTCGGCCAGCGTGATGTCGGCGAGCGGCTTGCCGAAGTAGGTTTCGGCGGCGACCGCAAAGCCGTAGGCGCGCTGGCCCAGGAAGATCTGGTTGATGTAAAGCTCAAGAATCTGGTCTTTGCTGAGATGGTGCTCGATCTTGAGCGAAAGCAGGATTTCGTTCAGCTTGCGGGTATACGACTTGTCCCGCGTCAGGAAGAAGTTGCGCGCCACCTGCATGGTGATCGTCGAAGCGCCCTGCCTGCGCCCGCCGCTGCGCAGATTGGCCAGTACCGCACGTATGAGGCCGACCGGGTCGACACCCATGTGCTTGTAGAAATGTTCGTCTTCCGCGGAAAGGAGAGCCTGCTTGAGAATCGCGGGGACGTTTTCGATCTTGACGACCGCGCGCCGCTCTTCGCCGATTTCCCTGATGAGATAACCGTCGGCGGTATAGACGCGCAAGGGCACGCGCGGGCGGTAATCGGTCAGGACATCGAGGGACGGCAGTTTGGGCCATATCAGCGCCGAAGCCGTTGCCAGGAAGGCAAACCCTATCACGGCCAGCGCCGCCATTCCGGCAACGGAATACAGTATCCAGCGGCGAATCAACTGACGATGCATCACATGCTCGTGTGAAATAAAGAGGCTTCATTATAAAGATCTTGCAGGCGTAAAATCCCGTCCGCGCTTTTCGTATTTCCATTGCGCGAACAGATCGCCAGGCGGCGGTCTGCCGTCTCCCCGCCACGGCGTTCCAGATCATCACGACCCCAGCCGCGACCATGCCGAACAAATTCCCGCGCTTGCGCGCCATCCTCCTGCCGGTTCTGTTTCTTTTGTGCGGACAGGCGCTTGCCTTTTCGCCGCAACGCCTCGCGAGCGACGCGCGCGCCCAAGTCGGCAAGACGCTGTATTACGACGCCGCCTACGCCAGGCTCGGCTATCCCATGGGAGATATACCGATCGCCAAAGGGGTGTGTACGGATGTAGTGATTCGCGCCTTGCGCCATCAGGGCGTGGACTTGCAGCAACGGGTGCATGAGGACATGCGGAAAAACTTCAGCCGGTACCCGAACCAGTCGCGCTGGAAGCTCACGAAGCCGGACGCCAACATCGACCACCGGCGCGTGCCCAACCTTCGGCGTTATTTCGAGCGCCGCGGGTATGCGCTGGATGGCGGCGATTTCCTGCCCGGCGACATCGTGACCTGGGAATTGCGCCCGGGCGTCGGACACATCGGCATCGTTTCCGACAAAAAAGACCCGTCCGGAAAACGACCGCTCATCATTCACAACATCGGTCGCGGCGCACAGGAAGAAGACATGCTGTACCAGTTCACAATCACCGGCCATTACCGCATCCCGGCCAGCGAGCGGTAGACCGCCGGAAATCCGTTTTTTTGGCCGAAAAATATTGCAAACATAAATTTTCCCGGAGTATCTTGTAGTTCTTGCCGGGGGCGTGACGGCGGCGCGGCGGCGGCCTTCATTGCAAACTGCCTTTCTTTTCGCCGCGACCGGGCCGGATTTGCTTTTTCCTACGTCCCTTCAAACGCGCCGAGCGCCGCGTTGAAAGTCGCGCTCGGACGCATGACCGCGCCGCATCTGGCCGGATCGATGCGGTAATAACCGCCGAGATCGACGGGCTTGCCCTGCACGGCCTGTAATTCGGCGACGATGTCCCGTTCACCGGCGGCAAGCTTCTTTGCCAGCGGCGCGAAATGCGCGGCAAGTCCCTTGTCCTCATCCTGACCGGCGAGCGCCTGCGCCCAATAAAGCGCCAGATAGAACTGGCTGCCGCGGTTATCGAGCTCGCCGGTGCGGCGCGAAGGCGATTTGTTTTCGTCGAGGAGCTTGCCGGTGGCTTCGTCGAGCGTTTTGGCGAGAATCCTGGCGCGGGCATTGTCCGTCTTGATGCCAAGATCCTCGAACGAAACCGAGAGCGCGAGAAACTCGCCAAGCGAATCCCAGCGCAAATGGTTTTCTTCGGCGAGTTGCTGCACATGCTTGGGCGCGGAGCCGCCCGCGCCGGTTTCGTACATGCCGCCGCCCGCCATCAGCGGCACGATGGAAAGCATCTTGGCGCTGGTTCCCAATTCCATGATCGGGAACAAGTCTGTAAGGTAGTCGCGCAGGATATTGCCGGTGACGGCAATGGTGCCGATGCCGCGAACGACGCGCTCCAGCGTGTAGCGCATGGCCCTGACCTGCGACATGATGCGGATGTTCAGCCCCGCGGTGTCGTATTCGGCGAGACAAGCGTTGACCTTCTTGATGAGTTCCGCTTCGTGCGGACGGTAGCCGTCGAGCCAAAATACCGCCGTCATGCCGGAATTACGGGCACGGGTGACGGCGAGCTTCACCCAGTCGCGGACTGCCGCGTCCTTGGCCTGGCACATGCGCCAGATGTCGCCTTCTTCGACGTTCTGCGACAGCAGCACTTCGCCGGTGGCGAGGTCGACGATGTCGGCGACGCCGTCCTCGGGAATCTCGAAAGTCTTGTCGTGCGAGCCATACTCCTCGGCCTGCTGCGCCATCAACCCGACATTGGGCACCGTACCCATGGTACGGGGATCGAAATTGCCGTTGGTCTTGCAAAAGTTGATCATCTCCTGGTAGATGCGGGCAAAGGTCGATTCCGGCATTACCGCCTTCACGTCGCGCTGCTTGCCGTCCGCGCCCCACATCTTGCCCCCGTTGCGGATCATCGCCGGCATCGAGGCATCGACGATGACATCGTTGGGGGAATGGAAATTGGTGATGCCCCTGGCGGAATCCACCATCGCCAGGTCGGGGCGCAGTTCGTGGCAGGCGTGCAGGTCGCGGATGACTTCGTCGCGCAGGGATGCCGGCAGGGTTGCGATTTTTTCTTCGAGGTCGGCCATGCCGTTGTTGACGTTGACGCCCAGTTCCTTGAACAGCCGGGCATGTTTGGCAAAGGCTTCCTTGTAGTAGATCCGGACGCAATGACCAAAGACGATGGGGTGCGAAACCTTCATCATCGTCGCCTTGACGTGCAGCGAAAACAGGACGCCGGCATCGCGCGCATCGTCCATCTGTTCTTCGTAGAACGCGCACAGCGACTTCCGGCTCATGAACATGGAATCGATGATCTCGCCTTCGAGCAGCGATACCCTGGGTTTGAGGAGAAGCGTCTTGCCGCTTTTGGTGAGCAGTTCCATCTTCACGTCGCGGGCGCGGTCGAGCGTGAGCGACTTTTCACCATGGTAGAAGTCGCCGCTACGCATGAAGGAAGCATGCGTGCGGGACGCCTGTTTCCATTTGCCCATCGAGTGCGGGTGTTTTTTCGCGTAGTTCTTCACCGATAGCGGAGCGCGGCGGTCGGAATTGCCCTCGCGCAGCACGGGATTCACCGCCGAACCGAGGCAGCGGGCGTAACGAGCCTTGAGCGCCGCTTCTTCTTCCGTCCGCGGGTTCGCCGGGTAATCGGGAATCTTGTAGCCCTTGCCCTGCAACTCGCGGATCGCCGCCACCAGTTGCGGCACCGAGGCGCTGATGTTGGGTAGCTTGATGATATTGGCTTCGGGCCGCTGCGTCAGTTCCGCCAGTCCGGCGAGGGCGTCGGGCACTTTTTGTTCATCGGCGAGATAGTCGGGGAATTCGACGAGGATACGCGCGCCCAGCGAAATGTCGGCCTCGGCGATCCGGATGCCTGCCGGCGCGGCGAACGCGCGGACTACCGGCAAAAAGGCTGTGGTCGCCAGCATCGGGGCTTCGTCGGTGATGGTGTATACGATGGTCGGCTGCTCGGATGGCATGGTCGGTTGTCTCCTTGGGTATTGTGATAAGTAGCGGAATGGCAGTACTGCGGCGCCTCCGCGCGGCGGGCCGCCGACTGCGGGACGGCGCATTATACCTTGGCGGTATTGCTGGGTTGCCTGGCGCCCCGAAAGCGGACGGCAACGGGGAGAATGGGTTCCGCGCACCCTGGCCCGGCGAGCGCCAGCCAGTGAGATGTAAGCAACATCATATATAGTTCACCACCCCAATTCGCGCATCCAGCCGCCCGTTCCGCTTTCCAGCGCCGCCTTGATGTACGGCGTCATGCCGTCCGGCAGGCCGTCGCGGGCGAACCAGCCGAGCGCATCGCATTTGTCCGGCTCGCACAGCCGGGGTTCGCCGCGCCAACGGCGGGCGCGCAAGAAAAAATCGACGCGGTTGGTATCCGAACGGCGGTGCATTACCCCGAACCAATCGAGATCATCGGACGCAAGCCGCAAGCCGGTTTCCTCTTCCAGTTCCCGCGCCGCCGCCTGGCGGATGGATTCGCCCTCTTCCACATGCCCGCCCGGCAGGCTGTAGAGTCCATCGAAAAAGCCGGTTCCGGCGCGGCGCAGAAGCAGGATGCGCCCCTGCCGCTCGCACAGCACATGCACCCCGGTGGGAATGCCCGCGCGCCCCGCCATCGCCTGCGCCCGGACGCTTCAGTGTTTGCCGGTGCTGCCGAAACCGCCCTCGCCGCGCGCGCTGGCGGCAAAGTCGTCGACCACCTCGAACGCGGCCTGCACGACCGGCACCACGACCAGTTGCGCGATCCGCTCCATCGGCGCGATGGTGAAAACCTCGCTGCCACGGTTCCAGACCGACACCATGATCTGCCCCTGATAGTCCGAGTCGATCAGCCCGACGAGATTGCCAAGAACGATGCCGTGCTTGTGCCCAAGCCCGGAACGCGGCAACACGATTGCCGCCAGCCCGGAATCGGCGAGATGAATGGCAAGGCCGCTCGGAACCAGCGCCGTCTGGCCTGGGTGCAGCGTCAACGCCTCGTCGAGGCAGGCGCGCAAGTCCAGCCCGGCTGAACCGGCGGTAGCGTAAGCCGGCGGCTGTGCGCGCAGGCGGGGATCGAGCAGTTTGATGTCGATGCGATGCATGTTTCGTGTTCCTTCGATATTTCAGGCCGTCGGCAGCAGGCGGGCGAGATGTTCGACGATCTGGCGCGCGACGAGCGCCTTGGGCGCTCTCGGCAAGGGGTGGCGGCCTTCGTCGTCGTAAATGACCACCGTATTGTCGTCCCCGCACAACCCGTCGGCGAGCAGGTTGCCGACCAGCATGGGCAAGCGTTTGGCACGGCGCTTGTTTTCGGCATACATGTCCAGATCGTGGCTCTCGGCGGCGAAGCCGACGCAGAATGGCGCATCGGGCCGCGCCGCGACCTCGGCGAGAATGTCCGGATTGGGAACGAGTTCGAGTTGCATGGCCGCGCCCGATTTCTTGAGCTTGTGCCCGGCTGTTTCGACCGGACGATAATCGGCGACCGCCGCCACGGCGATGAACACGTCCGCTCCCGGCAATACCGCAAGCACTTCGTCACGCATGCGCAAGGCGCTTGCCGCCCCGATCCGCCACACCCCGGCGGGCGCGGGCAAGGCCACCGGCCCGCTCACCAGCACGACTTCGGCCCCGCTCCGCGCACAGGCCGCCGCAATCGCGTAACCCATCTTGCCGGAGCTGGCATTGGTGATGCCGCGCACAGGATCGATAGCCTCGAACGTCGGCCCGGCGGTCATCACCACCTTGCGCCCGGCCAGCCGTTTCGGGGTAAAGAAAGCCCGCACCGCCTCGCACAGCGCCTCGGGTTCCAGCATCCGCCCGAGGCCGGTTTCGCCGCATGCCTGCTCGCCCTCGCCCGGACCGATAATGACTACGCCATCATTCCCGAGCGTCGCCACGTTGCGCTGCGTAGCCGGGTTTTCCCACATCTGCCGGTTCATCGCAGGCGCGACGAGAAGCGGACAGTCGCGCGCCAGACACAGCGCGGAGAGCAGATCGCCGGCAAGCCCGTTGGCAAGACGGGCGATGAAATCGGCGCTCGCGGGCGCGACGAGGATGGCATCGATCCCGCGCCCGAGAACGACATGCGGGATGCCGTTTTCCGCGCCCCCATCCCAGAGGGAGGTCCACACGCGATTTCCCGACAAGGCATGGAAAGTAAGCGCGGAGACGAAGCGCGAACCCGCCTCGGTCAGTACTACATGGACATCCGCCCCCATCCGCCCCAGTTCGCGCGTGAGCGCGGCGGCTTTGTACGCCGCGACGCCGCCGCTCACACCGAGCGCGATTTTCCGCCCGTGCAAATCGCCGATGACGCCTATATAATCTCCCATCATTTTCTCGAACTCATGACATCATGGCGATCACCGACTGGCCCGAAAACGAACGCCCGCGCGAAAAACTCCTCGCTCACGGCCCCCGGATGCTGACCGACGCCGAACTGCTCGCGCTGTTCCTGCGCGTCGGCACGCGCGGGCAAAGCGCCGTAGACCTCGCCCGCACCCTGCTTGCGCGCTTCGGCACCCTGTGCCGGCTGTGCAACGCCCCCGCCGGTGAATTCGCCGCGGTACCCGGCATGGGGCTGGCGAAGTATGCCCAATTACAGGCGGTGATGGAACTGGCCCGCCGCGCGCTCGCCGAACGGCTGGATGAGGGCGCGCTGTTCGATTCGCCCATGGTGGTGCGGGACTGGCTGCAATTGCGCCTCGCCCACCTTCCCCACGAGACTTTCTGCGTCCTGCTGCTCGATGCGCGCCACTGCCTGATCGAAGCCGTCGACCTTTTCCGCGGCACCTTGAACCAGGCCAGCGTCTATCCGCGCGAAGTGGTCAAGCTCGCGCTCGGACGCAACGCCGCCGCGGTCATCCTCGCGCACAACCACCCGTCGGGCGAAACGGAACCGAGCCACGCCGACGAAATGCTCACGCATGAACTGAGCAAGGCGCTTGCGCTGATCGATGTCAAGGTGCTGGATCACTTCATCGTACCGGCACACGGCGCGCCGCTGTCGTTCGCGGAGCGCGGGCTGCTGTGAGCGGGCGACCGCCATCGACCGGCGTCATGCCGGGACGCGCGGCATGCATTCATGCGACAGTCCCGCATCGTGGACTTGCGCACCGGGCGGTTTTTGCAATATTCTCCACCGTTTCATAAAAACGAACGCTACTTCAGGAGCATCCAATGGCTCGCGTCTGTCAAGTTACCGGCAAGGCACCGATGGTGGGGAACAACGTCTCCCACGCCAACAACAAAACCAAGCGCCGCTTTCTCCCCAATCTGCAAAACCGCCGATTCTGGAGCGAAACCGAAAATCGCTGGATTCGCCTGCGCGTCACCAATGCCGCGCTGCGCACCATCGACAAGAAAGGAATCGACACCGTCGTCGCCGAACTTCGCGCCCGCGGCGAGAAAATCTAACCCACCGAAACGGAGACGGCCATGGCCAAAGGCACCCGCGAAAAGATCAAGCTGGAATCGACCGCCGGCACCGGGCATTTCTACACCACATCGAAAAACAAGCGCACCACGCCCGAAAAGCTCGAATTCAACAAATACGACCCCGTTGCCCGCAAGCACGTGCCATACAAGGAAATCAAGCTGAGATAAACGCGAAAGAGTCTCCGCCGGGACTCTCCGCCACGCTGGCCAGGCCGGAAGCCTGGCACTTTCCGTCCAGCCTTTCCCGCTGCCCGTCCGTACCTGGAACCGGCATGCCAGACTCCCGGAACTGCGGGTTTCCGTAAACTTTCGCGCGAATGGAACCTCTCGCTTCCGCTCCGGTCTAAAGCAGCGTGCCGGTACGAAAACGGCGCGTCTGCCGGAGACCGAAAATGCGGATCGACTTACGCTGCAACGATACGGAATCATTGCGCAATTACCATTACATCATGCAACAGATGAGCGCGGCCATGGCGCGTTTTCGCGAACATGTCCGTTGCGCCCGGATCAAAGTGGCGAGCGCCGCCGGTGCGAATGGCGATGGCGGACAAAGCAAGCGTTGCGTAGTGCAGCTGCGGCTGCACAACTTGCCGGACGTCATGTTCACCATCACCCGCCTCGACGTGCGCGCCGCCGTCGACGAAGCCGCGGAACGAACGGCCCGGATGCTGGCACAGCGCCTGCGGCGCGAAGCGGATATTGCACACCCCGACGTGGCATTACCCCGGCAGACTTGGTATAGTCTGCAATCAGAAGTTTGCACAAGCCCGTAATTTCCCCAACAAAGATCGAGGAGATTCCCCAAATGGAAGATGTCCAGGTTCAAACATTGGGCCATGCCCAAACATCCGCGCTGGCAACAAACCGGCTCATCCGCAACACCTATACCCTGCTCGCGCTGACTCTGACGTTTTCCGCCATGGCTGCCGGGCTGTCGATGGCGCTCAATCTCCCCTACCTCGGTCCTTGGGTGACGCTGGCCGGTTATTTCGGGCTGCTTTTCCTGACCACCAAATTCCGCAACAGCGGCCTTGGCATCGTGTGCGTGTTCGCGCTCACCGGCTTCATGGGCGCGACGCTCGGGCCGATCCTTTCGGTCTATCTTGAAACGTCTCACGGCTCCCAACTGGTCATGCAGGCGCTGGGCGCCACGGCGTTCATCTTCTTTGCACTGTCGGCCTATGCGCTCTACAGCCGCAAGGATTTTTCCTTCATGGCCGGTTTCCTGTGCGTGGGCGTGCTGGTGGCCTTCTTCGCCGGACTGGCGGCGGTCTTCTTCGACATGTCGACCCTGGCGCTGGCGGTTTCGGCAGCGTTCGTCCTGCTCGCCTCGGGCCTCATCCTGTATGAAACCAGCGCAATCGTCCATGGCGGCGAAACCAACTACATCATGGCAACCGTCACGCTGTACGTGTCGATCTACAATCTTTTCACGAGCCTGCTGCACCTGTTGAGTGCATTCAGCGGCGACGACTGACGAGCGCGGCTTCACGCCTTCACCGCTCCAGCACAAGAAAAACGGGCCTTGCGCCCGTTTTTCTTTTTGGATGGGGGAAGTCGTCCCGGATCACCCGGCGGCGGCGTTCTCCGAAACGCCCGGGACGGTCGTTCCCTCCACCGCTTCGGGCAAAAGGCTCGCCAGCACCTTGTCGATGCGCTTGCCGTCGAGGTCGACGACCTCAAGCCGCCATTTTTCCCATGCAATCACGTCTCCCGTGCGCGGCAAGCGCCCGAGCAGCCACATAATCATGCCGGACAGAGTGTTGTAGCGCCCCTTGTCTTCCTCGGGCGCTTCCTTGAATCCAAGCAGATCCTTGAGTTCGGGCAGGGGAATGAGTCCGTCGAGCAGCCAGGAGCCATCCTCGCGCTGCACGGCCCAGGCGTCTTCCTGGCGGTCGGGGCGAAACTCGCCCGTCACCGCTTCCATTACATCCTGAAGCGCCACCAGTCCCTGTACTTCGCCGTATTCATCGACCACGAACACCATGTGCGTATTGGAAGCGCGGAACTGTTCGAGCAATTCCAGCCCCGTGAGCGACTCGGGCACATAGACCGGACCTTGCAGCGAGCGGGTAATATCGGGCGCGCCGCCCTTGAGCGTCTGGTTGAAAAGCTGCTTGCTCGAAATGATGCCGAGGATTTCTTCCAACCCGCCCCGGCACACGGGAAAACGCGAATGCTCCGACTCGGCCATGCGGGCGAGGTTTTCTTCCAGCGGCCGCTCGACATCGAGCCAGACGATATCCGAACGCGGCACCATCAGCGAGCCGATCTGCCGGTCGTCTAGGCGAAAGACGTTGCGCACCATCGCGTGCTCGTTCTTCTCGATGATGCCGCTCTCCGAACCCTCTTCGAGCAGGGCATGAATTTCTTCCTCGGTGACGCCCGGCGTTTTTTCGTCGCGCAAACCCAGAAGGCGCAGCAGCAGCGCGGTTGAACCCGACAGCATGCGCACGGCGGGACGCGAGGCGAGCGCCAGCGCGTACATGGGCCGCGCCACGCGGCGGGCGATTCCCTCGGGGTCGATCTGGCCGATCCGTTTGGGCACGAGTTCGCCGATCACGATCGATACATAAGTAATCAATACCACCGCAAACGCAGTCGCGCCGATCTCGCTCGCGCGCTGCTCCACGCCCAGTTCGCACAGCCACGCGGCAACCGGCGCGGCCAGCGCCGCCTCGCCCACCACGCCGCTCAGGATGCCGATCGACGTGATACCGATCTGTATGGTCGATAAAAAGCGCGTCGGTTCTTCGCCAAGGGCGACCGCTATCTTGGCCGCTGCGTCCCCCTCCTCCGCCAATTTGACAAGCTTGCCGCGCCGGGCGGCGATCAGCGCGATTTCAGACATGGCGAAAACGCCATTGATGACGATCAGGACGGCGAGAACAAGGATTTCCATTGCAATGCCCGCGCGCGCAACAACCCGGCTCGCGCGGAAATCTTGTCGAAGGCTATTAATCTAACACACGTTTCGATTCACGCCGCATGAAGACATCGGCGTCGTAGCGATCGGGCACGGAACCCGATCCATCCGGCAACCGGGAGACGGTCTTTTCCCCATGCGCTCATGCCGTTCCCCCCACCGTCAGTCCGTCGATGCGCAAGGTCGGCTGCCCCACGCCAACCGGCACGCTCTGCCCGTCCTTGCCGCAAGTGCCAACGCCGGGATCAAGCGCCATATCGTTGCCGATCAGGCTCACGCGGGTCAGCACATCGGGGCCGTTGCCGATCAGGGTCGCGCCCTTGACCGGACGGGTGATCTTGCCATCCTCGATCAAATACGCCTCGGCGGTGGAAAACACGAATTTGCCCGAGGTGATATCCACCTGGCCGCCGCCGAAATTGGCCGCATAAAGCCCCTTTTTCACCGACTTGACGATCTCGCCCGGATCGCGCTCTCCATTGAGCATGAAAGTATTCGTCATGCGCGGCAGGGGCAGGTGCGCGTAAGACTCGCGCCGCCCGTTGCCCGTGGGCAGCGCGCCCATCAAGCGGGCATTCAGCATATCTTGCATATAACCGACGAGGATGCCATCCTCGATCAGCACGGTACGCGCGCCGGGATTGCCTTCATCGTCGATCGTGAGCGAACCGCGCCGTCCCGGCAAGGAACCGTCATCGACCACGGTCACGCCGCGCGCCGCGACCTGCTGGCCGATGCGCCCGGAAAAAGCCGAACTGCCCTTGCGGTTGAAATCGCCTTCCAGCCCGTGGCCGATCGCCTCGTGGAGCAGGATGCCCGGCCAGCCCGGCCCCAGTACCACGGTCATGACTCCCGCCGGCGCCGGAACGGCTTCGAGATTGACGCTGGCCTGATGCACGGCGGCAAGCGCGTAGTCGCGCAGGCGCTCCTCGGTGAAATAGCTGTAATCGTAACGTCCGCCGCCCCCGGCGCTGCCCTGTTCGCGCCGATCCCCGGCTTCCATGATGACGGTCAGGGCCACCCGCACCAACGGGCGCACGTCGGCGGCCATGTGGCCGTCGCTGCGCGCGACCAGCACCACTTCCCAGGAGCCGGCCAGATACGCCATTGCCTGCGTCACCCTCGAATCGGCGGCGCGGGCGAATTGTTCCAGCCGTTCGAGCAGGCGAACCTTGGCGGTATCGTCGAGCGAGGCGAGCGGATCGCCGGCGCGGTAAAGCTTGCGGGGCGACTTGCGCGGCGCGACCGCCACCCGCCGCTTCACGCCAGCCTCGGCAATGGCCCGCGTAGCGCGGGCGGCATCGGTGAGCGCGGCAAGCGAAATATCGTCGGAGTACGCGAAAGCGGTTTTCTCGCCGCTTACCGCGCGCACCCCTACCCCTTCCTCGATGTCGAAGCTGCCCGACTTGACGATACCTTCTTCCAGGCTCCAGCCTTCCGTGCGGCTGTACTGGAAATAGAGATCGCCATGATCGACCTCATGCCGCATCAGCTTGCGAAACACTTTTTCGAGGTCTTCCCGCCCCAAGTCGCGGGAAGAAAGCAAATACCGGTCGGCAATCCTGAACGCATTCTTCGTCATCGTATGTCCATTAGAGAGTCGGTTGTCATGACTTCCGGGCGGCGGTGACGCAAGGCCGGAAGGCTTTGGCGAATGTCGGCGATACGGGCCGAATCGAGCGTGGCCGAGACCACCCCCGGCCCTTCGGCGCGGCAGGCAAGGACTTCGCCCCACGGATCGACGATCATGCTGTGTCCCCAGGTGCGGCGGCCATGTGGATGATGCCCGCCCTGCGCCGCCGCCATCAGATAGCACTGGTTTTCGATGGCCCGCGCGCGCAGCAGCGTTTCCCAATGCGCCTGTCCCGTAGTGTAAGTGAAGGCCGCGGGCAGCACGATCAGATCGACTTCACCCATGGCGCGGAAAAACTCGGGAAAGCGCAGGTCGTAGCACACCGCAAGGCCCACGCGCCCGGCGGGCGAATCGAAGCACGCCACCCGGTCGCCCGCTTCGATGGTATTGGCTTCGTCGTAGCGTTCATCGCCACGAGTGAACCCGAAAAGATGGATTTTGTCGTAACGCGCCACGCGCCCGCCCCGGTCGTCATAGACCAGCACAGTATTGCGCACCTTGTCCGGCGAGCCGGACGCCAGCGGCAGCGTGCCGCCGACGATCCACACTTTGTGCCGCGCGGCGGCCTCGCGCAAGAAATCCTGGATCGGCCCGGCTCCATCCCGCTCGCGCGCGCGCAACTTGGCATTTTCATCCCCCGATATCAGCGCGAAAAACTCCGGCAAGGCAAGCAAACGCGCGCCCGCCCCAACGGCTTCGGCGATCAATTCGCCAGCGACGGCGAGATTGTCCGCCACCACGGGGCCGGAGACGGTCTGAAGGACGGCGATTTCGATAGGTTGTCGTGAAAGCATCTGTTGGGGGGCGTTCGCCTGCGCGGGGCGTCCGAGCGTTTAACTGCCGGGATTCTCTCATGCCCGCCGATCCGCACGGCAAGCTTTCGTGAAACATGCAAGGCAGCGAACCCTGGCTTCTGCGAGTATTTGCCCTCCTCCGGCGCATCATGGAAACCGCGGCTGGCAAAGAACCGATCCATGAGCGGAAACTTATCCCGGCGCAAGACTTCAAAATCCACCGAAAGGAGCCTCTCCCATGCAATTGAACGACCCGGAACTCTTGAAAACCAAGGCCCATATCAACGGGAAATGGCTCGACGCCAAAAGCGGCGCGACATTTCCGGTCATCGACCCGGCCACGGGAGCAACCATTGCCTCGGTTCCCGACATGGCCGCCGAAGAAACCCGAAGCGCCATCGAGGCCGCCAGCGAAGCGATGATTTCCTGGCGCAGATGCGCCGCTCAGGAACGCGCCCGGATCCTGCGGAAGTGGTTCGATCTGATCGTCGCCGCCACCGATGACCTCGCGCTCATCATGACCACGGAACAGGGCAAGCCTCTCCCGGAAGCCCGCGGGGAAGTCGCCTATGCCGCCAGTTTCGTCGAATGGTTCGCGGAAGAAGCCAAGCGGGTATACGGCGATGTCATCCCGGCGCCGTCCGCCGACAAACGCATCGTCGTCGTCAAGCAACCCATCGGCGTATGCGCGGCCATCACCCCATGGAATTTCCCCGCTGCCATGATCGCGCGCAAAATCGCGCCCGCCCTGGCCGCCGGATGCGCCGTGGTCGTCAAACCCGCGGAATACACCCCCCTGACGGCGCTGGCGCTGGCCGGACTCGCCAGCCGCGCGGGCGTCCCGCCGGGCATCTTCAATGTCGTGACCGGCAGCGCCGCCTCGGCCCCCCTGATCGGCGGCGAACTGACGGCAAACCCCATCGTGCGCAAACTCTCGTTTACTGGATCGACGGAAGTCGGCCGGCTCCTCATGGCGCAGAGCGCCCAAACCCTGAAGAAACTTTCCATGGAACTGGGCGGCAACGCGCCGTTCATCGTGTTCGACGATGCCGACCTGGACATCGCCGTCGAAAGCGCGCTGGCGTCGAAATTCCGCAACAGCGGGCAGACCTGCATCTGTGCCAATCGCCTGCTGGTGCAAAGCGGCGTCCATGAAGCCTTCGCCGCCAGACTGGCCGCGAAGGCCGGGGCGCTCAAGGTGGGCAGCGGCATCGAGGAAGGCGTCCAGCAAGGCCCCCTCATCGACGCCGAGGCACTGGAAAAGGTGGAAACGCAGGTGGCCGACGCCATCGCCAAAGGCGGACGCATCCTGACCGGCGGCCAGCGCCATCCGCGCGGCGGCACTTTCTACCAGCCGACTGTCATCACCGGCGCGACGGTGGACATGCTGTGCGCACGGCAGGAAACCTTCGGCCCCATCGCGCCGGTTTTCCGATTCGATACCGACGAGGAAGCCATCGCCCTGGCCAATTGCACGGAATCCGGCCTGGCCAGCTATCTTTTCAGCCAGAACCTGAACCGCATCATACGGGTGGCGGAAGAACTGGAATACGGCATGGTCGGCATCAATACGGGCCTGATTTCCAATGAAGTTTCCCCATTCGGCGGCGTCAAGCAATCGGGCTTTGGCCGCGAAGGCTCCCGATACGGCATCGAGGAATATCTGACGATCAAGCAAATGTGTATCGGCGGAATAAGCCTCTGACCCTGCTCAATCCGGCTTCCCGTCCGCCACAGCCCGGACGGGCGCGAATTCCAGTCGATCCGCGCGGAAAGGAAGCCGGTAGAATACCGCGTCGACCATGCCAGATACTGGAAACAGCCTTGGCCTCACCCCATTCCGCGTCTTCCGCCACATTCCGCATTGCGGTCAACGGCTACGGTCGCATCGGTCGTTGCTTCGTGCGCGCCATCCACGAGGCCGGGCTTGCCGACCGCCTCCGGGTCGTAGCGATCAACGAACCCGCCGACCTTGCCAGCATCGCCCACCTCACCCGCTTCGATTCCACCCATGGCCGCTTCCCCGGCCAGGTCGCCTGTCACGGCGGCGACACGCTCATCCTCGATGGCCGCCCGATTGCCATCACCCATGCCGTCACGCCTGAAAACCCCGCCTGGCGCACACTTGCCCCCGACCTGCTCGTCGAATGTTCGGGCCGTTATGGCGAACGCGTGCAGTTGCAGCATTTCATCGACACAGGCTGTCTGCGTCTGCTGCTCTCCAACCCCGGCGCACATGCACACGACGTCGACGCCACCGTAGTCTACGGCGTCACCCACGACCGGCTCGATCCGCGCGCCAGACTGGTTTCCGCCGCCTCATGCACGACCAATGCCGTCATTCCCGTGCTTGCCTTGCTGCAACGCGAATTCGGCCTCGAACGGGTATTGCTCACCACCCTGCACTCGGCGATGAACGATCAGCCGCTCATCGATGGCTACCATCACCGGGAACTCGCCCGCACCCGCTCGGCGATGCAATCCATCATCCCGGTGGCGACAGGGCTGGCGCGCGGCGTCGAGCGCCTCTTGCCCGAGCTTGCCGGGCGGGTCGAAGCCAAGGCGATCCGGGTGCCGACTCATAACGTCTCGGCCATCGACATGGTGCTCGCCTTGAAGGAAGACATCGCCGCCGGACGCATCAACGAACTGTTGCGCGAAGCCGCCCGCGACCTTTACGCCGGCATCGTCGACTGGTCGGACGCCCCGCACGCCTCCATCGACTTCAATCACGATCCGCATTCGGCCATCGTCGACGGTAGCCAGACCCGCGCCTGCGGGCCGCGCATGGTGAATCTTTTCGTATGGTTCGACAACGAATGGGGTTTCGCCAACCGCATGACCGAACTGGCCCGCCATTGGCTGGAGTCCACGGCAAGCTGAAAACGCGCCGCATGGAAGAACACTGGACACACCAAAAGAAAAAGCCCCCAACGGGGGCTTTTTGTCGAACTAGGAAAGACTCAGGCACGCGATGCAACGCGACGACGGCGCGCCACAGCACCCACTATCGCCAGACCCGCCAGCAACATGGCGTAGCTTTCAGGCTCGGGAACCGTCGTGACCGCCGTAACATTCACGCTGCCCAAGGCCCAGGATGCACCGCCTCCTGCCAAGGTAGGATCCGGCACGAAGTTATCGGCGGCGGTGATGACAAACTTGTCAATGGCCCCCCAGCCAAGATCGTACTGCGTCGCAGCCGTACTCGTATTGTAAGTTGCCGTGCCGACCAACGCGCCATCCTTATAGCCAGTGAACGTCACCGTCTGCGTACCCCACGCATTGGCGAAATAGAAAGAGTCCAGTTTGAAGGAGTCGCCCGGGCCGACATAGTTGAACGTAAACGGGTTGTGCTCATACACGTTGGTACCGAACACAGTAGCCCCGGTGACGGCTGACACATTTGCATAGCCAGTTCCCGCGTAAACACCAGGATTGACAGTGATGTCAACCGGTACCAGATAGTTGAAACCATTCTCACTGGTGTCGAAGTACGTCTGATTCGAGAAATCGATCTCGACGGCGCTGACGGCGCTGACGGCCATGAGAGCCGGTACGGCAAACAACCAAAGCTTGTTCTTCATGATACGGTTCCTGTGCAAACAAGAAATAAAAACGACCCTGAGCCACTCATAAGCATAATCTGTGCCTCTGCTTCCGAAGGAGGAAATATATTCGTTTATTCATTGCCTTAGCAAAAAACTCCCGTCTGAAAACCTGTATTCTCATCAAACAGTGTAAGAAAATTCGACACACCTCCGGGACATTCACTCCGCGTACCCGGCATACACAGCAAAACCCTTGCGACACCACAGGAAACAGACAGCCAACAAAAACACGCTGGGGCAATATTTCCCCTTGTCATCCGCCTCTGCCGCGTGAATATCGACCGGCTGTCGAAAAATTTTACAAATCCGGCCCGCCATTCGTCAATGCACATATATCGGTCAGTATCCACGCTACCGGTATTCGGCAAAGCGGGCAGCCCGGGCACAAAAGCCGGACACCGCCAAAACCAGCGCGGAATGCCATTCACGGGGGTAATGTAAAGAACCACGACACCTTTCCAGCAAACGCACACCGTCTCTGTACGCGAAGAAAGGCGAAACCGGCGCAACGCAACCGGGGACATGCCGCCGGCAGCATGGCCAAGGCATGTCATCGACAAGTGCGGGCAGGCTGCGGAAGCGGCTGGTTTCATGAGCGGCGCGCGGAGAGACTTCCTCCGCGCGCCCCATGACACCCAACAAATTGCTTTACAGTCCAGGCGGCTGGTTTTTCAGCCACTCGCGCATGATGGCGTTGATTCGCGTCTGCCAGCCCTTGCCCGTGGCCCGCAAGCCTTCGAGCACGTCGATATCCATCCGCAATGAAACCATCTGCTTTACGGGCCGTTCATAGGGCGGCCGCCCCCTTCTCGCTTTGACTACTTCAGGCATGGATACCCCCTTGAGTTATGGTTAGTCAGGCTTATCGGGCCGCAGACTACACCGCGATCCACAACAGCCACGCATTGCAACAAGCGGCTTTATTGTAAATCAACTAGCACGTGACGGCTTAATGTAGACACGGCCTCTTTTTGTTTCGCCCGCCGTCGAATACATGCGCCCCATGCAGGAATGCCGCGCCAAGCCATCGCCGCAATATCTATTGCGACCACAACTTCGCCAGTACGTTCCCGAAATGGTCGATGCGTTACGCCGATGGACGAAAGTCCCGCATTATTCCACTACGGCAGTGGCGAATCCGGGAATATGTCCTGTATCGAGCGTTCAAGTATCGCAATCGAACGCCGTAAACGAAGCGAACACGCGGAGTTTTTTTTCGATATGAACATCAAACCCATTCACACCGAAGACGACTATAACGCTGCCATGGCCCGTGTCGATGATCTGTGGGAAGCCGTACCCGGCTCGCCGGAAAGCGATGAGCTGGAAGTGCTGGCAGTGCTGATCGGCAGTTATGAGTCCAGCCAGACGCCGCTTTCCCTGCCCAAAGCCGATCTGCTCGAGGCCATCACTCACCTCATGGAGCAGCGGGGGTTATAAAACCAACAATGACCAAGACGGCTCTGCCGCCCCTGAAAGCGCCAGTCCACCGGCGCTTTTTTTTGCCTCATCGGTAAAAATTGCAACGGCATGAACCGCACGGTTCAGTCTTCGTCCGCCTCCCGGTTCGGCATCGCGGAAGCGACGAAAGCTTCGGCGATCTGGCGCGCCTCGTGAACAATCGTCTTGCTGCTCAGATTCTTTCGCGCGTCCGGCGAAGACAGGAGCGCGGGCAGCACGTACAGCGCCACCCTGTCTACCAAGTCGAATTCCTCGAAATTCATCGTAAAACAGGCTCCGATCCGCTCCCGGCCCAGCATCACGTTTTCTGCTTGTCAGGGTCGATCTGCTTCCAGGCGCCGTGGATTTCACCGAGCAGCGAGAGCACTTCCCGCATGGCGGGGATGTCGTTCTTCATGTTCGCCCACAACAGCCGCGAAACCATGTAGTCGTAAAGCGCGCTCAGACGGGCCGCCAGTTCTCCCCCTTGCCGCATGTCCAGACTGACCTTCAGCCCATTGCTGATGATGTCGATGGCCTTGGAGAGACTGGCGCCACGCTCGGCGATGTTGCCTTTTTCCGCATGAACCTTGGCAATGTTGATCGCAGTCTCGGCCCCCTCGAACAGCAGTACGATCAGCCGGTGCGGACTGGCCGTGGCAATGTCGGATTCATATCCGAGATCCGCATAGCTCCGGGCCGGGTTTGTGCGACTGCCGAACATGGAAAATACTCCTCATCGATTGAAAGAAAGAGCCGCCTCGGCCTTCCCTGCCGCAACCACTACGTATTCTTGGTGAGCGCAGCCAACTGGGTCGCCAGAAAGGAACTCATCGAATTCAACTTCGATACCTGCGTGTCGAGCGTGCTGAATTGTTGACGATAGCGCGCTTCGATCGACACCATCCGGTCTTCGAGCGTCAGTTTGCGTTTTTCCAGACTGCTGACGCTGGATTTCAGGCTGTCCGAGGCCGATTGCACCGTCCCTCCGATACCGGAGAGCTTGTTGAGGCCGGTATCGAAACGCCCGCCGACTTCGGCGACGAACCCGGCCACCTTGACCGCATCGTCGTTGACTGCCTTGGCAAGCTTGTCGCTATCGAGCGAGAGCGTGCCATCTTTCTGGAAAGTGATGCCCAATTTCGAGAGCGTCATGGCCTCGCCGTTCTTGTCCAGAGTGGCACTTTTCTGGAAGACCAGATTGCGCAATTCGCTTTGCGCATCCCGCAACACGCTGTGACCGTTGAGATCGCCTTTTTTCTTGGTTTCGCTATCGTATGCGCCCAGCGTCTTGACGCTCCCGATCGCGTCGTTGAAGCTCTTGACGAAACCTTCCAGCGCCGCCTTGATCTTTTCGCCATGCTCCGCCGTTATCGACAGCGTCGTGGGCGCACCGGCATTGGTCGCCTTCAGTTCGAGCGTCACGCCTTCGATCACGTCTTTCACTGTATTGGACGAGCTGGTCACAGCGATGCCGTCGATACTCAGATTCGCGTCCTGCGCCGCCTGAACGGTATTGACCGAGCCGCCGATCCCCGCGCCGCCCACGGTGAACGCCTTGGCCGTACCCTCCTCGCCCGTCAGCACCAGTTGCTGGCCGCTGGCGCCGCCATTGACGACGGTGGCGGTCATGCCCTTGCCCGCCTGGTTGATGGCATTGGCCACCGACGCCAGGCTGGAGCCGGATGGCGTCACGGAAAAATTCTTCGACGGATCGCCGGCGAACGAGAAATCGATCTGGCCACCGATGTTGATGTCGTTGCCGTCGATACGCACTTTCTGCGCCTGGGCGAGTTGCGTCACTTCCAGGCTGTAGGAACCCGTCTTCGCGCCCGCGCCAAGGGTTACGCCCGCAACGTTCTCATTGCCAAGCTTGCCCGTGTAAGTGCCGAACTTGTCGAGCGCCGATTGCAACGCGCTCGGCTTCATGTCCCTGGCTGCGGTTTGCAGGGCCGAAAGCTTGCTCGTAAGCGTTCCCAGGGCGGAAATCTTGGTGTTATTGGATGACAACTGCGAGTTCAGGCGATCGAGAGGCGCCCGCTCGGCATTCATCAGCCCTTTCACCAAACTTTCCAGATCCAGTCCGGAGCCTACGCCCAGCGCGCTCCACGACGATTGAATGCCTGCCATGATGGTCTCCTCTTGTTCTTGGTTGTCGATGACGCCGGATGCCGCTACCGGCTCATGCGTCCTGTTCCACCAGCAGGCCCTCCGGTTTGCTCATTGCTTCGGCCAGAGCCTTGGCCAGCGCAAGGACTTTTTCGGAAGGGAACTGCTTTATGACTTCTTTGGTTTCGGTATCCAGGATTTTCACCACGAATTTGCCCGCATCCTTGTCGATCGAAAATTGCAACGAGGTCACATAAGGACGAATGAATTCGTTGAGCTTTTCCACGCTTTCCCGCACGGATTGCTCCTGTTCCTTCCGCTGCGTCGCCTGTCCCTGCGCACGCGCCGCATTCACCGTCTCGGCAGCCTCGTTCGTACTGGTTGCCGTATTTGCGGCGGATTCGCTCCCGGAAACACCTGGCATGCGACGAGGCGTCCCCGCCTCGAAGGTACCCAGATTGTTGTTCAAGTTGATATCCACGGTCATTTCCCCTTTGACGTGGCCGAAAGGGAGCGTCCGCCAAGGGCCGACGCTCCCGACTTACCTACTGCAACCGCCAGCCGCCGCTATCGCTATCGCAACAGTGACAACACGTTCTGCGGCAAGGCGTTGGCTTGTGACAACATGGCGACCCCCGCTTGTTGCAACACCTGCGAGCGAGACAGCCTAGCGGTTTCGGAAGCGTAGTCCGCATCCATGATCCGGCTGCGCGCCGCCTCGGTATTTTCGTGTGCCGCCGCCAACTGGTCCAGCACGCCCCCGAAGCGATTCTGGATTGCGCCCAGCGACGCCCGGGCGGTGTTCAGCGTGCTGATCATCGAATCGATCTGGGAGATCGCGCTCAATGCGCCGGCGCCTGTCGAACCGGTGATCTGGGTCGCCAGGACAGAGGTTTCCACCTTGGCAATACTGATGTCGATCTTCGATTCGCCGGTCGTGGTCGCCCCAACCTGGAAAGTCATGCCGCCCGAGAATGTTCCGTCCAAGAGCATTTTATTGTTGAAGTTGGTGGCGCTGACCACACGGTCGATTTCGGACTTCAATTGCTGGAATTCCGTATTCAGGGCCGAGCGGTTGTCTTCGTCGTATTGCCCCGAAGCCGCCTGCACCGCCAGGTCGCGCATCCGTTGCAGGTGCTCGCCGACAACGTTCATCCCCGCCTCGGCGGTCTTCGCCAACGACAGGCCGTCGTTGGCATTGCGGATCGCCACGGTCATGCCGCGCGCCTGCGAATTCATCTTTTCGGCCACCGCCAGGCCGGCGGCATCGTCCGCGGAACTGTTGACCCGCAAGCCGGACGAAAGCCGTTGCAACGCGCTATTCAACGACCCTTGCGAAGTATTCAGATTCCGCTGCGCGTTGAGCGACGGGATGTTGGTGTTGATGATTTGTGCCATTTTCGTTTCTCCTCCAGAGATAGTCATCACCAGCGAGACCGCGACTTTGGGCGGCCATCCAGATTCCGGCTCCGACCACAGTTCGTCTGCTTGTTTGCGGTAACGGCCAGCGACCGGATTACTTTATAGGCCGCCGCGTTTTTTTTGGAACGCACATTGGTACTTTCCGCAATGTCATGCAAAAAATATCACGTGAAAAATGTCGCGCCGCCTGTGGATTTCCCGCGAGCGGCGCACCCGTATTCATCGCTATTGCATATGCCGTCAGCCTTGCAACAACCGCAATACATTCTGCGGGAAAGCGTTGGCCTGCGACAACATGGCGACGCCTGCCTGTTGCAGCACCTGCGCGCGCGCGAGCCTCGCGGTCTCGGAGGCATAATCGGCATCCATGATCCGGCTGCGCGCCGCCTCGGTGGCCTCATGCGCCGCCGACAACTGGGTGAGTACCCCCTCGAAGCGATTCTGGATCGCGCCCAGCGCGGCGCGGTTGGTGTTCAAAGTGTTGATCATGTTGTCGATCTTGGAAATCGCGCTCAATGCGGCGCCCGCATCCGTACTGATATCGGCGCCCAGGAGGGTGGTGTCCACCTTTCCAATGCTGATGTCGATCTGCGATTCGCCGGTCGTGGTCGCCCCGACCTGGAAAGTTATGCCGCTCGCGAATGTCCCGTCCAGAAGCATTTTCTGGTTGAAATTGGTGGCGCTGACCACACGGTCGATTTCGGATTTCAATTGGTCATATTCCGTATTCAACGCCATGCGGTTGTCGGAATCGTATTGCCCCGAAGCCGCCTGCACCGCCAGATCGCGCATCCGTTGCAGGTGTTCGCCAATGGCGTTCATCCCCGCCTCGGCGGTCTGCGCCAGTGAAATGCCGTCGTTGGCATTGCGGATCGCCACGGACATGCCGCGCGCCTGCGAATTCATCTTCTCGGCCACCGCCAGGCCGGCGGCATCGTCCTTGGAACTGTTGACCCGCAAGCCGGACGAAAGCCGTTGCAGCGCATTATTCAACGACCCTTGCGAGGTATTCAGATTCCGCTGCGCGTTGAGCGATGGAATATTGGTGTTGATGATTTGGGGCATTTTGTATTCTCCTCCGGAGAAAATTGACCAGGCCTCCGTTCACGGCGATCCATTTTGCGGATACGGCAGTGAACACACCGCATGTAGCCTTTGCACTTTCCACAGCAATTTGCGTGCCAACAAGACGCTTCCGCAATACACATTCCGGACAGAGCCGCACTCCGGCACCGCATTCAAAGGCTGCTCCGCGCCGCGAAAACCCGCTGGCTCGTGAATTGCTTATCTTGCCTGTCCCATCCTGAATAGCGAGACTCATGCCTCGCGCATGCCCGGAGGCATATATGTCGTCTGTCAACCTGAAGCAATTACTTGCCAAGGCAGGCAAGGCACTGGACAAAATGAATTACGCCGACGCGGGCGCGCTGTTCGAGAAAGCCGTCACCCTGTCGCCACAAGCGCATCGCGGCTGGTACGGTCTGGGCGAAGTCGCCCTGGGCATCGGGCAGACGGACACGGCAGCAACCTTCTTCGGGCACGCGGTGCAATTACAAACGGAAAACGCCCGTTACCATCAGCGGCTGGGCGAAACCCTCGGACGCCTGGGCCAAGTGAAAGACGGGCTCGCCCATCTGCTCACCGCGCGCCGCCTCGCTCCCCGCGATACCGGCGTGCTTTGCAGTCTGAGCGGCGGCTACGTGAAAACCGGCAACTGGCACAAAGCCAAATCCATCTTGCAGGGAGTCGTGCGCCAGCCCCGCCCGCAAAGCGCGCATTACTGCCTGCTCGGGCTTGCCTGCCAGCAATTGGGCGAACTCGACGAGGCGCTGGCGGCCTTCAAGAAAGCCACCGCCCTCGCGCCGCACTACCCGGATGCCTGGCTCTCGCTTTGCCATCTATACAAACAGAAGAACATGCTCGACGAAGCCAGCGACAGTCTGCGAACCCTTTTCATCCTGGCGCCGACGGCGGCAAGCACTCACGAATTGGCGGGCGATCTGGCCTGGATGCGGGGCGATACGCAGGAAGCGGCAAAATTTTTCGGACAGGCGGCAGATTCTGCCCCCGAACAACTGGACATCCAGGCCAAGCTCGCCACCGCCCTGGTCGCCAGCGGCGATGCCCTGGCCGCGATCGACGCCATGGCGCGCCTGCATGCGCTCGGCGCGGCCGAGGACTGGATACTCGAAAAACTCGGCGTCATGTTCACGCTCAAATACTGGACGCCGATGGCGCGCGAGAATCTGGAAATGGCCGTCGAACGCAACCCCGGCAACATCGACGCCTGGAACGTACTGCTCGCGGTCTATACCCGAAGCGGCGAGAGCGAAAAAGTGCGCAAAGCCGCGGACACCGTCCTCGAAAAAGACCCGGACAACATCAATGCCCTGTTGCACCTGGCAACCTGGTACAACGATCAGGGCCGCCACGACGAAGCCCTGACGCTGTTCGAGCGCGCCCGGAAGCGCCTGCCACAGACACAGGCGGTCTACAGCAAAACGCTATGGACGCAATTGAGCGCATCTTCGGCCAGCGCGGCGGATATCCTGTCGGTCGCCCGCGCCATGGACGAACAAGCCTTCCGCTCCCAATTGCGCGCCAACGATTTCACCGCCCGCAACCGCGACTCCGGACGGCGGCTACGCATCGGCTGGCTGTCCTCGGACATGCGCCGGCATCCGGTCTCGGCTTTCGTGCTGCCGTTTCTCCCGCACTTCGACCACGAGGCGCTGGAAATCTTCGTCTATTACAACTTTTCGGAAGAAGATGAGATCACCCGGAAAATCAAATCGTATGCCGACCACTGGCGCACCGTCGCCGGCATCGGCGACGACACGCTGGCCGATCTGATAGAGGGCGATGAAATCGACGTTCTGATCGATCTCAACGGCTTCACGGACGGCGGGCGCTCCAGCATGGTCGCTCGCAAGCCCGCGCCCATCCAGGTGAGCTGGCTGGGGTTTCCCGGCACCAGCGGGATGACGGCAATAGACTATATCCTCACCCCTCCCGATCCGGTGCTGGAAAAAGGCGGCTGGTGTTCGGAGACGCCTTGGCCGCTGCCGGATTGCTACGGCGTGCGTACCGACATCAGCGACGCGGCCATTGAACCCGGCCTGCCCTGCGAACGCTTGCAAACGCCTTTTACATTCGCCTGCCTCAACCACTTTCGCAAAGCGAGCGAAAAAACCATTGAACTATGGAGCCGCATCCTGATTCAATTACCGGAAGCGCGCCTGCTCCTGGTCGCCATCGGCGGCAAGGACGACGACACCATCCGCTATTTCACCGGCAAATTCGAGCGTCACGGCGTCGATCCCCGGCAACTGGCGTTCCGCGGCTACGTGCCGAGACTGCAATACTACGAAAGCTACAATGAAATCGACCTTGGACTCGATCCTTTTCCCTACAACGGCGGCACCACCAGCTACGATTCCATCTGGATGGGCGTACCCTTCGTCACCTGGCCCGGCGAACACCTCTGTGCGCGCATGGGCAGGGCGGTACTGGA
This sequence comes from Azoarcus sp., assembly GCA_031265765.1. Lineage (GTDB taxonomy): Bacteria > Pseudomonadota > Gammaproteobacteria > Burkholderiales > Rhodocyclaceae > WRNU01. The sequence continues at coordinate 26,869 of JAISCE010000017.1, read as the reverse complement.
AAACGTCGGATTGCACGAACTGGTGGCGGACAGCGCCGATGCTTATGTCGACATCGCAGTCCGGCTCGCCCATGACCGCGAACGGCTCAAGACGCTGCGCACGGGTCTGCGCGAACGCATGCTCGCCAGTCCGTTGCTCGATGCGCCGCGCATGGCCCGAAGCCTGGAAACGGCATTCCAGGGCATGTGGCGGCGCTGGTGCGAAAACCAGACGAAATAAGACGAAAGCCGGCGGCAAACGACGCGGCGCACAGGAGCAAAAACGGACATGGCAAACGAGCGCATCTGGCAAAAGCAGGACTATTGCAGCATCTATCGCGCCCATCACGGTTTTATTTCAAACAAATGGACACATTATCCATTCATCTACGACCAGATACTCTCACGTCATCTCGATGCCGGACAAGCCCTCGTCCTGCTCGAAATCGGCGTACAGAACGGCGGCTCATTGGAAATATGGAAAAAATACCTTCCGCCAGGCTCGGCGCTTCATGGCGTGGACATCGCCCCCCAATGCCTCGAACTCGATTTCAGCGACGGCATCCATTTTCACCATGGCAGCGCCACCGATGTCGACTTCATCAATCACCGATTCGCAAACACGAAATTCGACATCATCATCGACGACGGTTCCCATATTTGCGCGGATGTCATCGCGGCTTTCACCAATCTGTTCAAGAAACTGAACCCCGGTGGAATATATATCGTCGAAGACCTGCACACCAGTTTCGGCAAAACATGGGGGGGCGGCATATATAAAAAGGGCAGTTCGATCGAGTTTTTCAAGCGTTTTGCCGATACGGTGAATTACGGTTACTTCGAGACGGACGATTTTTTACCCCTTGCCGACAAGTCGCCCTTCCTGTCCGGCTACCGGGAAGAAATCGCCAGCGTTTGCTTCTACGATTCCATTTGCGCCATCACGAAATTCGCCAAGCCCAAACAGGCGGCTTTCATGCCGCTATTGGCCGGGGAAATGTCCCCGGTTGCACCATTCGGGCATCCGGAAAGGCTGGCCGCGGCAAACAACCCGGCAGCCATCGAGCGCGCACGGGCAATGTATGCGACGGGGAACGCTGCGGCCCCTTCCCGAAATGAGGCGGACGCCCGGATGGATCGGGAAAAACTGCTGTCACAGGGAATCGAAGCGTTTCGTCTGGGCTGTTTCGCCGACGCGGACGCCATTTTTTCCGACCTGCAATACCAAATGACGGAAGACCCGCAGCCGCCCGCATGGCGAGCCTTCATCCGCGCCCGCACGGGAAAAAACGAGGAGGCATGCAATTTTTTCGCGCAGGCGCAGCGACTCGCTCCCGACAGGACCGATTTCATGGCGGCCTTGGGCGAGAACTTCCTGCAAGCGGGCGAAGCGGCGCTCGCCGCGGAATATCTGCGCAAAGCATTGGCCGCACAGCCCAGCCTGTGGATGGCCTACCCCGCGCTGGCGCAAAGCCTGTTCCAGACCGGACAGGGAGAAGAAGCCGTCACCCTGCTTGAAAGCGCCGCCAGCGTGAATTCCCCCGCAAGCGACAATATCCGCCATTCCCTCGCCGCCATGCTGGCGCAACGCGGAGACACCGGCAGGCTCGCCCTGACCTGCCAGCGTTTTTCGATCGGTATGAAAGACGACCTGCTGGCAGCGCGCGGCTTCGCCTGGACAGACCAGGGCGGCGAACAGTTGATCGCCATCCTGGAACGAATACAGAACCGGCTCGCCAGCCTGGCGCCGGAAAGTTTCCGGAACACCGGCGCAGCCGCCGCAAAACCCGCGGCGGCGCCGATACATATCGCCTTCATGCTTGGCGATATCGTCCGCGAAGCCCGCCTGGGCCGGCTCGCCGCCCTGCTCACCCATTTACCGGCACAGGATTTCATTCTGACGCTGCTTTGCAGCGACGAACGCATCCAGCGGTTCAATACCCGCGCCAACATCGACCTGAATCTCCTTCTATTCGACGCCGTCATGTTCTCCCACGAAGACGAGGACGCCGCCGCGCTCCAATACCTGCACAAAATCGCGCCGGACATCCTGATCGACCTCGAAGCCTATGGCCCGAAAGACCACCCGGCCCTGTTCGCGCGCGCACGAATTCCCCACAAGCTGCTATGGGGCGAAACACCCCTGCCGCCATTGTTGCCCACATGCCGGATACTGGCCGGAACGGCTCTGGGCATAGACGGGCAATTGCCATGCGTACCGCTCCCGGGATTGGGCGAGGTATACAGCTTCCAGGAATTTCCCTTCGATGCACCGGATGCGCCTGCCGCCTCCGGTACGGCCTTTGCCTGCCTCGATGCCGCGAACCGGGTCGGCAGCGATGGCTGGCGGCTTTTTGCCGAAGTTCTCAAAACGCATTCCGGCGCCACACTGCTGGTCAACCTCGGCGCATTGGAATACGAAGCAAAGGATTTCATTCGCGGCCACTTCACCCATGCCGGCATCGCACCAGAACGGCTGCGCTTCACGCGGGCCGGGAACACGAAAGAATTGTGCCGCCTGTGGCGATCCGTCGATGCCGGCCTGTGCCCGCCGGTCGGCAGCGGCGACCCGGCCTTGCCCGCCGCCCTGTGGATGGGCAAACCTTGTCTCGTCCTCGACAGCCCGTTGCCATGGTCGCGCCGCAACGCCGTCTTGCTGGAAGCGGCAGGCATGGCGAACCGGATCGCGCACAGCGCGGAAGAATATATCGCGCTGGCACGGCATCTGGCGCATGACGCGCCGCGCGCGCCCGACCCGGCCCCTCGCGCGCGAATGCAGCAACTCGGACTGAACGACCCCGCTTCATTCGCGCGCGGGTTTGCCGCCGCCATGCAAAGCCTGGTTCATGAAATGCGCACCGCCATCCCGGAAACGCGGCAATGAGCGCATCCTTCTTTTCCGTGATCGTATGCAGCGTCGACACATGGAAATTCGCCCAGACGAGCGCCTGCTATGCACGCCTGCTTGCCGGAACCCCTTTCGAGATCATCGGCATCCACGACGCGCTGTCGCTTGCCGAAGGCTATAACCGGGGACTGCGCCAATGCCGGGGCGACATCGTAATCTTTTCCCACGACGACGTACTTTTCCTGGATCGCGGCTTCGCGCACAAAATCGGCGAACGCATGCAAAACTGGGATTTACTCGGTTTTGCCGGAAGCTCGCGCATAGTGAATCCCCCCAGATGGTTCGCCGCCGGCTGGCCTCATCTGCATGGCGCGGTCTGTCACTGGAGCCGCCTCCAGTCCAATATGCTGACATTCAACATCTACGGCATGAACGGCTGGCCCGTCTCCGGCGACATACAGACGCTGGACGGGCTATGCCTGATCGCCCGCCGCGATACGGCGGCGGCAACGGGTTTCGACGACGATACTTTCGATGGCTGGCATCTGTACGACAGCGATTTCAGCTTCGCGGCGAGTCTTGCCGGTTACAAGGTCGGCGTCTGCTGCGACATGCCCTACATTCACGCTTCCGCGAGCATCCAGACCACCGAAAACCCGTATGTTTCGGACGCCTACCTGAAATATACCGAACGTTTCATCGCCAAATACCGGGCGGAAAAAATCCCCGAATGCGCCCCCAAGCCAACGCCCGGAGTCTGCATCGATGTACACGACCATCTCGCGCTGATGCGCCTGTGGAATGAAATCATTTTCCGCCGAACCACGTTCACCACTACCCGCCGGCAAACAACGCGCGATTCCATGCCCATCGACTTCCATATACTATGAAAAACACCCTCCGTTTTTCCATCGTCATTTGCAGCATCGATCCGATGAAATTCGCCGAGGCCAGCGAAATGTACGAATCGCTGCTTGCCGGGCTTCCTTACGAGATCATCGGCATCCACGATGCCCGCTCGCTCGCCGAAGGCTACAACCGGGGCTTGCTGCAAGCGCGCGGCGGCATCGTGATCTTCTCGCACGACGATATCCTGATTCTCGACCCGGATTTCGCGCGGAAAATCAGTGCACGCCTGCAAGATTTCGACATCCTGGGCTTTACGGGCACCCGGCGTCTCATATCCGGATACTGGTGGACTGCGGGCCTCCCCTGGGCGTCCGGCGTCATAGCAAGCACTCAGGGCACAAGCATCAATCTCAGCGTCTGGAACATCGATCCCTGGCCCGTGGTGGACGGCATCCAGGCCATCGACGGCCTGTGCATCATGGCGCGGCGAGAAACGGCGCGGGAAATCGGTTTCGACGAAACCACCTTCGATGGTTTTCATCTCTACGATCTCGACTTCAGTTTTTCAGCCTGGCGCGCCGGCAAAAGGCTGGGAGTGTGCTGCGACATTCCGGTGATCCATGCCTCATCCGGCAATTTCGGCAGCACATATCAGGAATATACCCGCCTTTTCCTTGCAAAGTACCGGAACGTCCTGCCCTGCTCCTCGCCCCCTGTTTCGCCCCCCGCGGGACGCGCCACACCTGCATCCGATTCCCGCGCCCTCATCACGCTCTGGCGGCGGGAAAGTTTTCAGCGCGACGCCATCGCCCAAGGACCATCGCATGAACCCGGTTGCATGAACCCGGCTTTTCCCGAGCCGTCCCGCCTTTTGACCGGACAAGCACAGGAAAACCCGAACGAATGAAAGAAAAGCCAGGAATACGGCCCTCGATGGAATTCCGGCAATTCCGCCGCTTTCTATCGCCGGAACTGCACGCTCAAAGACGCGGATCGATACACAATGGCGGCAAAACTTCCGCTCGGGGACTCCCGCCCTGGCTCTTTTAATAGCGGCTTACTCTCTCTTTACACGCATCAACAGTGTTGGTATTTTACGGCCATCTTCCAACCGAAAACAAAAGGGTTTGCATTTAAAAACGAAGGCTGGCAGAATGCGTGCCATGGCATTTCGGTGCTGTACACTGTTGCATTCGCATCCTGGAGCGGCAACAGTCATCGCATATCTGCGACGCCATTGCGGTGGCGTTCTCAGCGGCGTCTGAGCGACGTCAATTCCAGGTAACTCATGGAGAGCAATATGATCGATCTCGAAACCCTGTCCTTGCCTGAACTGCGTACTATGCGGGCACAAGTCGAAACAGAAATCCGTCGCCGTGGATCGGCCACTCAACGTTTAATCAAGCGTGTACAAAAGCTGGCCGCCGACCAAGGTTTATCCCTCAACGAACTAATGGCCGTTGCAGGCGGCGCCAGCGAAATCCCGACGACTTCCCGCTCCGGCGCGGCAATCAAATACCGCAACCCGGTCAATCCCAGCCAAGGCTGGACGGGTCATGGCCGCAAACCCGGCTGGGTTGTCGACTATCTGGCCAATGGCGGCACGCTGGATAAGCTTGCGGCTTGAGCTTCAATCGCTGAGTATCCAATTGTCGACGCCGCTTCGCGCGTCGTCTCATGCTGTTCCAAAAAGCCCGGTTTTCCGGGCTTTTTGCTTTTCCACTCATGGCAGCGTATCAACTACTCATGCGATGGCGCATCGCCGTTGCCGCATTCCGGTCATTGCGGCATTCCAGTCAATTCTTCGCCGCCCATTCCGCCGGGAACGTTGCTTTCCGGCTTTCCGCGCTGGATATACACGCCAACCCGCCGCACACCTTTCATCACGCCAAGCTTTGCAAGCCGTATCTTCACCCATGGCGCGGCAAATTTCTCGCACAACAGACCGGCAACAAATTCGCCCAGGGTTTCGATCAGATTGAAATGGCGTCCTGCAAGCTCGGCCCGGATATATTCGACGACCGCTGCATAATCAATGGTATCGGCGATATTGTCGCGGATTGCGGCAGCTTCCGGCACACCAAAGCTCAAGTCGAATTCGACGGTCTGGGACGCAAGACGCTCGCGGGAATAAATGCCTACCCAGGCATCGACGCGCAGACCTTCGATAAAGATGGAATTCATCGAAAAGCTATCTCCTGTTGGAAACATCCCCCTTCAGAGGGATAATCCGATGCGGGAGGGGTTCGCCCCCTTCCGCGTTGTGTCGCCCGGTTACGGGCATGGATTGAAACATTGCGGTTCCCAATAAAATCGCCAGGATTCTAGCCGCCCACAGCAGGGCGCGCGCGACTCCACGGAGAAACGATGATAACTCTACCCCTCGTGTTGTTATTGGCCGGCGCTTATCTTGCCGGTTCCGTGCCCTTCGCCATCGTATCGAGCCGTCTGTTCGGCATCGACGATCCGCGCAGCTACGGTTCGGGAAACCCGGGAGCCACCAATGTTCTACGCAGCGGCAGCAAGGCCGCCGCCGCGCTGACGCTGGCGGGCGACTGTTTCAAGGGCTGGCTGGCGGTGTGGGCCGCATCCGCGCTCGGATTCGACGCCCTTGCCGCCGCGCTGGCAGGGCTGGCCGCTTTCATCGGCCATGTTTTCAGTATTTTCCTGCGCTTCAAGGGCGGCAAGGGCGTCGCCACCGGGCTCGGCGTGTTGCTCGGCATCGGCCTGCCCATTGCACTCGGCAGCCTCGGCGTCTGGCTGCTGGTCGTGCTGGTGAGCCGCTATTCGTCGATAGCCGCGCTTGCCGCGGCGGCAAGCGCGCCGATCCTCACCGGCCTCGTCACCGGCAGCGCGGCGTTCACGGCCGTCGTGCTGTTCATCAGTGCAATACTGGTCTGGCGTCATACGCCGAACATCAAACGGTTTTTATCCGGCACGGAAGAAAAGGTCGGCGCGCACAAGCACTGACCCGGCAAGGGATCAGCCACGGGGCGCTTGCGGACGGGCGAGCGCGGACAACGGCCAGCGCGGCCACACCCGGATGACATTGTCGCCTTGCGATCGTTCTCCCTGGGCCAAACGCCGCGCGGCGGCAAACGCGATCATTACGCCGTTGTCGGTACATAAGGCCGGCGCGGGATAATAGGTTCGCGCGCCGAGACGGCAGGCAGCGACATCGAGCGCGGCGCGCAACGCCTGATTGGCCCCGACGCCGCCCGCGACGACCAGTGCGCGCAGGCCGGTTCGTTCGAGCGCCGCCGCCGCTTTCGCCGTCAATACGTCTACCACGGCTTGCTGGAAATCGGCGGCCAGGTCCGCGCCCCATTCGGGCCGCCAGTCTTGCGCCGAAACGACGTTGAGCACTGCCGTTTTCAGACCGCTGAAGCTGAAATCGAGATCGCCGGAATGCCGTAGCGGGCGCGGCAGTTTGAAGCGCCCGGTCTTGCCCCGCGCGGCGAACGCCGCCAGATGCGGCCCGCCCGGATAGCCGAGGCCAAGTATCTTGGCTGTTTTATCGAAAGCTTCTCCGGCGGCATCGTCGAGCGTCTCGCCGAGCAATTCGTAATCGCCCACGCCGAGCACCCGCATCAACTGGGTGTGCCCGCCCGACACAAGGAGCGCGACGAACGGGAAAGCTGGCGGATCGCCGGAAAGCAGCGGCGAGAGTAGATGTCCTTCTAGGTGATGCACGGGCAGGGCCGGAATGCCCGCACCCAGGGCCATCGCCTCGGCGACGCTTGCCCCCGCCAACAACGCCCCCGCGAGTCCCGGCCCGGCGGTGTAGGCGATTGCGTCGAGGCTGGCAACGGCAAGACCGGCTTCGTCCAAGACTTGACGGATCAGTACCGGCAGCAGGCGGATGTGGTCGCGCGAAGCCAGCTCTGGAACGACGCCGCCATATATGGCATGGAGATCGACCTGTGTGTGCAATGCCTGCGCGAGCAATCCGTTCCGGCTGTCGTAAATGGCGACGCCGGTTTCATCGCACGACGATTCGATCCCCATCACTCTCATCGCAAAATCCGCTCCGCTCCCCGCTCGAAAGCGCGAAATTCTACCCACAGCCGCGAGCCGGAACCGAAAAAAATCGCACGGAGGCCCTTGCTTGCCGCGCGAGCTTCGCTTATATTGCTACGCTTTCACTCCAGACACCGAGGAAGTAGGCAATGCCGGGTATTCGCGTCAAGGAAAATGAACCGTTCGAGGTCGCCATCCGTCGCTTCAAGCGTACGATCGAAAAGACCGGCGTACTCACCGAACTACGTGCACGCGAGTTCTACGAAAAGCCCACCGCCGAACGCAAGCGCAAACTCGCGGCTGCGGTCAAGCGCAATCACAAGCGCCTGCGCAGCCAGATGCTTCCGCCCAAGCTTTTCTGAGGCCAGCCTCGCCGGCTCCAGCGGCGCTTGCTGCCACCAACCGGATGCGCCGGACGGGGATCCAACGGATTCCCGTCCGGCGCGGCGCTTTTTTCGGCGAATGATTCCTCAATCTTTCATCCAGGGTTTGCTTGCCCGCGTCGACATTGTCGATGTCATCGAACGCTATTTGCCGCTCAAGAAAAGCGGCGCGAACTACTTCGCGCGCTGCCCTTTTCATGGCGAGAAATCGGCTTCGTTCTCCGTCAGCCCTTCCAAGCAGTTCTATCACTGCTTCGGCTGCGGCGCGCATGGTACCGCAATCGGTTTTCTCATGGCCTACAGCGGTCTGTCCTTTTCCGAAGCGGTGCACGAACTGGCGCGCGACACGGGCATGCAGGTTCCCAATGACGGACGCACGCCCCTGCCACAAAACGACAATTACGAGCGCCTGATCGAAATCACGGCCACGGCGGCGAAATTCTACCGGGAAGCACTGGGGCAATCGCCCGAAGCAACCGCCTATCTCCAGCGGCGCGGGCTTTCCGGCGAAATCGCCGCGCGCTTCGGCATCGGCTTCGCCCCGGACGGCTCTCCCCTGCAACGAATCTTCCCAGATTACCAGAACAAATTGCTGGCCACCGCCGGCATGGTCATCGACAGCGAACAGGGACGGCGCTACGATCGCTTCCGCCATCGCATCATGTTTCCGATCCACGACCGGCGCGGGCGCATCATCGCCTTCGGCGGGCGGGTGCTCAACAGCGGCGAACCCAAGTACCTGAACTCGCCCGAGACGCCGCTGTTTGAAAAAGGGCGCGAACTCTACGGCTTCTTCCTTGCACAAAAAGCGATCCGCGAAGCCGGTTTCGCCATTGTGGTCGAAGGCTACATGGATGTCGCCGCGCTCGCCCAGTTCGGCGTGGAAAACGCGGTGGCAACACTCGGCACAGCGACCACGCCGCATCACATCCAGACACTCCTCCGCCAGACCGACCGCATCGTTTTCTGCTTCGACGGCGACGCGGCCGGACAGCGCGCCGCATGGCGGGCGCTCGAAAATGCGCTCGAAACCCTGCGCGACGATATCACCTTGTCCTTTCTGTTCCTGCCGCCCGAGCACGACCCCGACACCTTCATCCGGGAAAAGGGCGCCGCGGCCATGCACGAAGCCGCCGCACACGCCACACCGCTGGCGCGTTTCCTGCTCGACAGCCTCAGGCAAGATTGCGATACCGCCGACGCGGAAGGCCGCGCCCGCCTGGTGCACGAAGCCAGGCCGCTCATTGCCCGCATCCCGGCGGCGGCTTCGATCCTGCGCCTGCAACTGCTCAAGGCCATCGCCGGCATGAGCCATCTCACCCAGGCCGAAGTCGAACGCGCCTTCGGCATCGCGCCCGCGGGCGAGCGGACGCGCGCCGCCGTCCATCCCGCCGCGCATCGCATTCCCGTGCGAAAACCGCCGCCTACGGTGGCATCGACCCTGTTGCGGCTCGTCCTCCAACACCCCGCTCTCGCCGCAAGGCTCCCGCTCGGCCTGATCCCGGACGATACCGCCGAAGGACGCGCCCTGATCGCCATCGTCGATCTGGTCGAGCTTGGCGAACCGGCCACCGGACTGGGCGCCCTGATCGAACGCTTTCGGGACACCCCCCACGGCGATACGCTGGCCCAGGCCGGCGCGGGACTCATCGACACCGAATTCGACCCCGCCGTGATCGAGACCCTGTTCGAAGACAGCCTGCGCAAACTCAGCGCCGATGCCATCAACAAGGAATATGACGAACTCCAGGCGCGCGCAAACACACTCTCGCTCGCTGAACAGCGTCGCCTGGCCGAGGTGATACAGGAACGGCGCCGCTTGAAGTAGCTGTTGCGCGAAAAGAGCACGCTTGCTACTTTTACAAGACCATCCGATTCATAGTAGAATCTTCTGTTTCACAGATTCTCCCGAACCACTCGAGGAGTGCCATGGCACGCGAAAAAGCCAAGGATAAAGATCCCCGCAAAACAGGCGCTTCCAAGGGGCGCAGATCCAGGTCCAAGGAGGCCAGGGAAAAATACAGGGTCGCATTGGCTCTCCAGAGTTCCGCGCTGACACAGGTCGACGCCGAAGTCCGTCGAACCCAGCTCAAGACCCTGATTACGCTCGGCAAGGAGCGCGGCTACCTGACCTACGCCGAAATCAGCGACCATCTGCCGGACGACGTTGCCGACGCCGAGCAGATCGAAGACATCATCACCACCTTCAACAGTCTGGGCATCCAGGTCTACGATGTCGCCCCCGCGACGGAAGACCTGCTCATGACCGACAGCGTCGCCAATCCGGTCGACGAAGATGTCGCCGAGGAAGAAGCCGAGCAGGCCCTGTCCACGGTCGACGCCGAGTTCGGGCGCACCACCGACCCGGTGCGCATGTATATGCGAGAAATGGGTACGGTCGAGCTTCTCACCCGCGAAGGCGAAATCGAGATTGCCAAGCGTATCGAAGAAGGTCTGAAGCATATGGTGCAGGCCATTTCCGCTTGCCCGACCACCATTGCCGAAATGCTGGAAATCGCCGACAGGGTCACCCGTGACGAGACGCGGGCCGATGAAATCGTCGATGCGGTGATCGATCTCGATGTCGTCGCACAAGAAGCGCCCGAAGAAGAAGCCGAAGCCGAAAAAACCGAAAAAACCGCCATCGACGCCGAAGGCAACGCCAATGCCAAGGACGGCGGAAGCGAAGGCGGCGACAACGGTGAAAACAGCGAGAGCGAAGAAAACAGCGAAAGCGACGAAGACGGCGAAGCCGCCGCCAGCGCCGCCTCGCTGGCGCAACTCAAGGCCGACGCGCTCGCCCGGTTCGAGATCATTCGCAACCATTACAAAAAGATGATGAAAACGCTCGGCAAGAGCGGATCGCAGAACAAAATCTATCTCAAGTACCAGCGCGCCATCTCCGACGAACTGCTTGGCATTCGCTTCACAGCCAAGACCATCGAGCGCCTGTGCGACTCCGTGCGCCAAATGGTCGACAAAGTGCGCAGCCACGAACGCCAGATCCTGAGCCTGTGCGTCGAGCGCGTCGGCATGCCGCGCCCGCACTTCATCAAGTCCTTCCCTGGGCACGAAACCGACCTCGAATGGCTGCCGGGCGAAATCGCCCTGGGCAAGCCTTATGCCAGCGCCCTTGGACGCGCCCACCCCGCCATTTTCGAGGAACAGCAAAAACTGATCGAGTTGCAAGAGAAAATCGGCATTCCGCTCAAGGAACTCAAGGACATCAACCGCCAGATGTCCACGGGCGAAGCCAAAATGCGCCGCGCCAAGCGCGAAATGACCGAGGCCAACCTGCGGCTGGTCATCTCCATCGCCAAGAAATATACCAATCGCGGCCTGCAATTCCTCGATCTCATCCAGGAAGGCAACATCGGCCTGATGAAAGCGGTCGACAAGTTTGAATACCGGCGCGGCTACAAATTTTCCACCTATGCCACATGGTGGATCCGGCAAGCCATCACCCGCTCGATCGCGGATCAGGCGCGCACCATCCGCATTCCGGTGCACATGATCGAGACCATCAATAAAATGAATCGCATCAGCCGGCAAATCCTCCAGGAAACCGGACAGGAACCGGACCCGGCCACCCTGGCCGAACGGATGGAAATGCCCGAAGAAAAAATTCGCAAGATCATGAAGATTTCCAAGGAACCGATCTCCATGGAAACACCGATCGGCGACGACGACGATTCCCATCTCGGCGATTTCATCGAAGATACCGCGACGCTGGCGCCTGCCGACGCCGCCACTTACGCAGGTCTGCGCGACGCCACCGCAGAGGTGCTCGACTCGCTCACCCCGCGCGAAGCCAAGGTACTCCGCATGCGCTTCGGCATCGAGATGAACACCGACCACACCCTGGAAGAAGTCGGCAAGCAATTCGATGTCACCCGCGAGCGCATCCGCCAGATCGAAGCCAAGGCGCTGCGCAAGCTGCGCCACCCCAGCCGTTCCGAAAAGCTGCGCAGTTTTCTCGACAGCGATGCCTGAGGCGCATCCTGTTCTTCGGGGCCTATAGCTCAATTGGTCAGAGCAGCGGACTCATAATCCGTTGGTTGCAGGTTCAAGTCCTGCTGGGCCCACCAAACGGGGTGCGGGTACATCACGAACACGCCCCACAATCTGTTGTCAGCACCAAAACAATGACAAGAATCACACTCACGATTGATCTATTGTGTAAGGAAGCACAGGCGTTTTCCGACATGGAAAGCACGCACACAGAACCCAAACTGTTCGGCGTAACGGATGGCAAGGCCATCGGCACCTATCTTGAACACAAGTTCAGGACATACCTGCAAGGACGCTACGAATTCGAGCAGGGCAATTCTGCAAATGGCATTGACTTCCCTGGATATGAGGGCCTGTCAAGGCGATTGCTCCCATGACGTGGACTTACCTTGAAGCCCACGCCTCGCAACTGGATGCGCGCGCCAGCACCATCTACGCCAAGAACCCTCGTTTCTCTATCTTTGGCGTTGGAGACTATGCTTTCAAACCGTGGCGCATCGCAATCTGCGGCCTGTACAAGAAACTGAGATTCCGCCTCGTCGCGCCGATAGATGGGCGGCCTGTCATGTTCGATGACACGGTTTATTACCTTTCCTTCGATACGGAGCAAAAAGCGCGCCAAACCCTTGCCAGTCTCGAAAGCGAGGAAGCTATGGGCTTGCTGTCTTCTCTGATCTTTTGGGACGAAAAACGACCGATCAAGACCAGCATACTCAATGTGCTTGACTGGTCGAGGCTCCCGGAAAGTGAGCAACTTACGCTGCCCTTCCCGGTAACGTAGGAGAACAACTGCTGCCCTCCCGAACGGCGGCGGCCCGCCGCCGCGCCTCCACCCGATTCCGGAAAAGCCGTTTTTCCGCTATCGTTGCCGTCTGCTGGCCGTTTTCCTTCGCTCGTCGAACAGCCGAACCATGAAAAAGATCCATATTCTTTTCGTCGTCTCAGCCTTGCTTGAGATTCCCGCCGCGGCCCTTGGCGGCACGCTCATCCCCGGCCCCTGGGGATATCTGATTCCCCCTCTCGCGGTGATGTCGATATATCTGGGCGCGGCGACGCACATCCGGGGGCGCGAGGTTTCGGACGAAAATTTCGGCGACTCGTGTTATTACCTCGGCTTCATCGCCATGATTCTCGTGGCCATCGCCTGCCTGTTCGACATGCAGCAGATATCCCTGAAGCTGCCCGCTATTGCGCAGAGGCTCGGCTCGGCGCTGGCCTGCATCGCGTTCGGGGTCGGCGCCAGGCTTTATTTCGTCGGTTTCAAACCGAATCTCGTACAGGCGCTGGACGATGCCGAAGAAAGCGCCATCAGCGCCGCGCGCACCTTGTACCAGCAGTTGAACGCCACGCTGGAAAAAATGCAGGAATTCGACGTCTGCGTCGCCGAAGCCGCACGGGACGCCGTCGCTCGCGTCTCCGGCAGCGTCGAACACCTGACCGAAAGCCACACCGAGGAACTTTCCGGGTTCTTCAGCGGACTCGTGCAATCGAACAGGGAGATATTCGCCAGAGTCATGGGCGACATCGGGGCGGCCAGCAAACGCCTGACCGTATCCGTGGATGGCTATGCGGGCGCGGTCGAAAAACGCCTGCAAGGCATCGTATTCCCCGACGATTATTTCACCACCATGCTCCAGACGCCGATGGGCGAACTGGGCGGCAATATCGGGAAGATGACGCGCGATATCATCGCGCTGTCCGACGGCGTAACCGAATCGCTCAAAATCCTCGGTCCCGCGCTGCTCCAGGTGCGCGAACGCTCCGACGATATCGGAGACGCCCTGGGCCACGTCATCGAACTGGCCAAAGCGCAAGAACAGATTCTCGCCAACGCCCGGGATCAGGCGGGCGGCATGGAAGCACTGGCGAAAACCCTGCTCGCCACCCAGGAAGCCCTGCACGCCACCCGCGAAGACATCGGCCAAGTGTCGACCGCGGTTCTGTCCCAGAACACGGCATTGGGCAAATACGTGGAAACCAGCCGGCAGCAGCAGACCGAAATGTCGAGTGCGATCAAGATGCAGAATCAGGCGCTGGCCGCGCACATCGAAGCCAGCCGCAAGCAATATACCGAGATGGCGGGCGCGATCAAGATACAGGGCCAAACGCTGACCCGCTACATCGACGAAAACCGGAAGCGGCAAGACGAAACCTCGGGCCAGGTCGCCACCCAGGGCCAGGCGCTGACCGAACAGATCGAGGCCAGCCGCAAACAGCATGCCGAAACATCCTCCCTGGTGCTCGCCCAAAGCGAAGCACTGGCCGAAAATATCCGGGAACAAACCCGGCTGTCTTCCGCGGTCGCCGCGCAAACCGAAGCCTTGAGCCAGCAGGTCGAAACGACCCGGGAACAGCAGCGCGAAATGTCGGAATCGGCAAATGCCCAGATCGAGGCGCTGACCGGCTACATTGAAAACAGCCAGCGGCAGCAGGCGGAAGCTTCGTCCGCATTCGCCGCGCAGACCGGATTGCTGGCCCGACACATCGAGGACAATCATCAATACTATGCCGAGGTGTCGTCCGCCGTCGTGGCGCAGGGCGAATCGCTGAACCAGTACGTCGAAAGCAGCCAGAAGCGGCAGGATGAGGCTCTGACCGCGATTGCCGTCCAAGGCAGGCTGCTGACCCAGGAAGTCGAACAGCAGGCCCAGACCGCGGATGCCCTGCACACCCAAACACAAGTCTTGAGCCAGCATGTCGAGGCCAGCCAAAAGCAGTACGCCGAAATGTCGTCCGCCGCCATCGCACAGACCCAGGCGCTGGCCCGCTATGTCGAAATCAGCCAGAAGCAGCAACTCGAAGCCTCGGCGGCGGTCGTGGCACAGGGTGAAGCGATTTCCCGACAGATCGAGGCGGACCAGACGCGGAACGGCGAACTCTCCGGCACGATTCTCGCCCAAAACAAACAACAGACCGAACTATCCGCCACGATCGCCACGCAGACCCAGGCATTGGCCCGCTACATCGAAAGCAGCCATACACAGCAACTCGAAGCCTCGGCGGCAATCGTGGCACAGAGCGAGGCGCTTGGCAGGCACGTCGACACGAGCCGCGCGCAAAATGCCGAACTGTCGGCCACGGTCGCCGCACAGGGGCAGGCATTGGCGCAGCAGATCGACGCCAGCCAGAAACAGTATGAAACACTCACGCAATTCGTCGAAGCCAGCAAACGGCAACACATCGAAGCCTCCGCCGCCGCCGTCGCGCAATCCGAAGCTCTGATCCAGCACGTCGAAAACGGTTACAAACAATACGCCGATGTCTCCACCACGGTCACAACGCAAACCCAGGCGCTCAGGCAATTCATCGAAGACATCCGCAAGAATTACGATAACATATCCGGCACAGTTGCCGCGCAGAGCGAAGCCCTTGCCCGGCAAACCGCGGCCAGCCAGCAGCAACAGGCCGAAACCTCGGCGGCGGCGCTCTCCCAAACACAGACGCTGGCGCAATACATCGAAAACAGCCAGCGGCAGCAAGCCGAAGCCTCCTCCGCCATCGTCGCCCAGGGGCAAGCCTTGGCCCGGCAAATCGAAAACAGCAAAAACCAATACGCCGAACTGGTCGCCCAGGCGAAAACCGGCAAGGAACGCTATACCGAAATATCCGCCGCGCTCCTTGCCCAGAGCGAATCCCTTGCCCGGCAAGTCGAAAGCAACCGCAAGCAACAAACCGAAATCTCGGGCGCGCTGATGTCCCAGAGCCGGGCGCTGACGCAACACGTCGAAACCAGCCAGAAGCAATACGCCGAGATCACGGCCCTGGCCACCGCCCAGGCCAAGACCGCCGAATCCGCCCAAAAGCAACAGTCCGACGTTTCCATCGCCCTCATGACCCAGGGCCGCGCCCTGACGCAGATCGTCGAAGCCAGCCGCAAACAGCAATCGGAAGTCGCCGCCGCGATGCATGCCCAGACACAGCTGCTCGCCGAACAAACGGAAAACAGCCACAAGCAACAGGCCAACATGATGGTATCGACCAAGGAACTTGCCCTCATCAGACAGGCGCTGCAAACGATGCGGCAGTATTTCGATTCCCAGGCGAACGGAAAATGACAGACGGGCGGCTTCTTTTGACGCGGGCGATTCATGTATAGAGGCAGCGACAGCGTTTTCCGGCTTTCCCTGATCGGAACCGCGTTCATCTTCATCCTCTTTCTGCTGGTCGTATTCGGCTGGATGTATGCCGATGCCGATATATCGCGCACGGAAGCCCTCGCCCGCCTGGACAAGCGCCAACAAGAAAACGCGCTTCCCCTGGCGCGCGATGCCTTCGAGTCGGCTCGCCGGGAACTTCAAACCCAACTCGCGGCAGCGGGCGTGAACGCCGACGAAGTCATCCAGCGCCTGCTCGACAAAACGGCGGCGGAAGCCGAAGCCGCCGCGCTGAAAGCGCGCGTCCAGGAACTCAACACCCAATTGGCGGGACTGACCGAAGTCCAGGACGTTCTGGCACTGGCGGGCAAATCCTCCACGTTGAGCGGTACGACCGAAGAGGCGCTGCTCTCGGCGCTCGAACTGCGCATGCGGCTGAAAGAGAAAACCCTCGCCCTGTCCGCCGCATCCGGAAACGAACTCACCGACAACGAAATCTCCGCGCAGGCGCTCATGGCGCTCGAACTTCTCCGCCAGATCGAAACGCGGCTCGAACAGGAACTCGGCCAGCCGCTCGCCCCCGGTCAGGAAACCGTCTGGGCGAAATGGCTGGTCGAAACACGTTTGTCGCCGATGCCGGACGGCGGAAACACAAACAATGCGCCCCCGCGGCCCGAAACGAGCGCCAGGAACACCCCGCCAGCGGCGCCAGCGCCAACGCCAACGCCAGTAGTACCGGCGCCAGCGCCAGTACCGACGCCGGCGCGTTCGCAGCCCGCAGGCGTCGATCTCGCTTCCCTGCCCACCCGCCTGGGAACCCATAACACCATCACCGCGCCGCCCTGCTGGGTCGATAGAGCGGGCAACGCCCAGTTCCTGCTCATGCTCGAACTCCGCCCCGGCGGCGTGCATATCGCACCCGCCTGGCCGCCCGAGCGCGAAGCCGAGGCGCGCGCAATACCCGGCATCGAACGCTTGCTATCGAGAAGCCAAATCCCCTACAACAACCTCGACGATCGAATACGGCCCGTCGCACAGCACAGCGGCAAGCAATGCCACTACACCATCCAGGTAAGGGAAAGACTCCGCGATGCCATGAGATCGGAACGTGTTCACCAACAACTCGAAACGCTTTTCAACCTGACCCACCTGCCGCGCTGAGTCGGATGTTTCATATGCAGCGCGGGAAAGCGCGGCGTCTTCCGCGCTACGCGCCGCGCCGCCCATCGACCGATCCCGCGATTTTCGGCGTAGCCGTTTGTACGTCACCGCATTGGGCGCGATGGCGCAAAGCATGGTCGATCAACACCAGCGCCAGCATGGCTTCGGCCACGGGAACCGCGCGGATACCCACGCAGGGGTCGTGGCGTCCTTCGGTGCCGACCGTCACCGCATCACCGGCGCGATTGATCGAACGCCGCGCGATGCGGATGCTGGCAGCCGGTTTGACCGCCAGGCTCACCACGATGTCCTGCCCCGACGACACCCCGCCGAGCACGCCGCCGGCATTGTTGGAAAGAAAGCCCTCGCGCGTCAGTTCATCGCCATGCACCGAACCGCGCTGGCTCACCGATGCGAAGCCCGCGCCGATCTCGACGCCCTTGACTGCATTGATGCCCATCATCGCGCAGGCGATGTCGGCATCCAGCCGGTCGAATACAGGCTCGCCCCATCCCACCGGCACGCCGCTGGCAACGATGCTCAACCGGGCGCCGATCGAATCCCCTTCGCGGCGCAGTTCATCCAGATAAGTTTCGAGCCTGGGCAATAAGGCGGCATTGGAAACAAAAAAAGGATTTCGCCCGACTTCGTCCCATGAACCGAACGGAACCGCCACCTCGCCGATCTGAGCCACGCAGCCGCGAATTCCGACGCCGAATCTCTCCGCCAGCCACTTGCGCGCAATCGCGCCCGCCGCCACCCGCACCGCGGTTTCGCGCGCCGAAGCGCGCCCGCCGCCGCGATAATCGCGGATACCGTATTTCTGCCACCAAGTGTAATCGGCATGGCCGGGACGGAAGGTATCGGCAATATCGTTGTAGTCGCGCGAACGTTGATCCCGGTTGCGAATCAAGAGAGCGACCGGCGCGCCGGTCGTCCGCTCCTCGAACACGCCGGAGAGGATTTCCACCGTATCGGGTTCGCGGCGCTGCGTCACATGGCGCGAAGTCCCCGGCTTGCGGCGGTCGAGTGCGGCCTGGATGTCCGCCGCCGCAAGCGGCAGGCCCGGCGGGCACCCGTCGACGACACAACCGATTGCCGGGCCATGGGATTCTCCAAAGGAGGTTACGCGGAACAAGGTACCAAAAGTATTGCCGGACATGGGAAAACGCCTTTGCGGGAAAGCGGAACGGGTAGCGAGTCTAGCACCTTGCGAAATCCGCCTTTACCGCGATACGGCGGACAGTCTCATGCCTGACTCGCGGTTAACGCTAGAATCGGCCACTATGCTCAATCGCTTCAGGTTTTTCCGGGAAAGAGGCTGGACGGAAATCGCCGCCGCCGACTACGCCGACATCTGGCAACGCTGCGGCGGCAGCGTCGCTACGCATCCCGCGTTCGTCGAGCGCCTGTCCGGCCTGGCTGACATCCCGGCGCGCTATCTGGGATGGCGGCGGGACGATGCGTTCGTCGCGGCCATTCCCGTTTGGGGACGCCATCTGGCCTTGTCCAAGGCGGCGTTGAAGACGCGCGGGAAGAAGGCGATTTTCGACCTCGGCGATGCGGAAGTCATCCTGCCCGTCGTCGCAGGCGGGGAAAGAATTCCGCTGCGCCATGCCGGGCGTTATCTCGCGGCCCGGCACCAGGCGGATTTCGCCGGGCTGAAACGGCAAAGGGAAAAACTGTCGCTGCTCAAGACCGTGGAAGCGTTTTCCTCGAAATTCCGCTACAACCAGCGCCGCCAATTGCGGCTGTTCATGGAGGCGGGTGGCGGCATCCGTCCGGTGAGCGAGTTTTCCCCATCCGAACTTGCGGCAATCTACATCGATCTTTTCCAGCGGCGCTGGAAGTTTCCCGCGCCGGGCGCGGCGACCATGGCGGAAGTGTTTGCCCTGCTGCACGACTGGATGCGAGGCTCGGTGCTCATGCTGCGCGGCGAACCGGTCGCCGTGCAGGTGCTGTACCGCGTCGAATCCGCGCAATGGGTCAGCGTCGAATACATCAATGGCGGCATAGATACCCAAGCGCAGGACTACAGTCCGGGCAGCGTCCTGATCTCCGTAAACATCGAAGCGGCGCAACAAGACGCTGCGGCCCTGGGCAAGGCGCTACGGTATTCCTTCGGACGGACCGGACCCGGCTACAAGAACCTGTGGTGCCTGCCCGAACCCGTGTTCAAAACCTGAACGGCGAGCCAGGCGAAAAATGATTTCGCGCAAAACCCTCCTTCTGCAACGTCACCGGCGCAAAAAGCGCGTGGCGCTCGCCCTGTTCGCGCTGGCGCTCTGCGGGACAGGCGTCTTCGCGGGCGCCGGCTGGGTTCCGCCGCTTCTCGT
The DNA here is from genome assembly GCA_031265765.1 of Azoarcus sp. Taxonomy (GTDB): domain Bacteria; phylum Pseudomonadota; class Gammaproteobacteria; order Burkholderiales; family Rhodocyclaceae; genus WRNU01. Next base: position 7,188 of record JAISCE010000017.1, on the reverse strand, counting down.
CCTGGCCTGGATCGCGCACGAAGCCTGGTTTTCCGATCACCTGTTCTATGCGCCCGAAGCGGATTACACCTACCGTTTCGACGAACGGGCCGAGGCGCTGCGGATCGATTTTTCCGATGACCGCCTGACGCTCGCCGCCGGCGCGGCACTCGGTGCGGATGACACACTGATCCTGGCCGTGGGCCTGCGCGCCGGATGGACGGGGCGCTTTCTCGATCCAGCCGTGATCGTCGAGGCAGACGAGCGCCGCGCCCCGGAAAACGCCGTCGGCGGAGAAGCAAGCGCCCAGCCCCGCCCAAAAAGGGATTGCCAGACCTTCGAGCGAGGCGCAAGGGGCGTGCGCTATCTCAATCTCACCGGCCTGGCGGAAGTCCTGGAAACCGACGGCCTGCGCCTGAGCACCCGGCATTGCCGGCTGGAAGGCGCGCCGCGGCTGTGGCGCGCGGCGCATCCCGACTACCGGCAAAAGCGCCTGCTCGTCGTCGCGCCCCACGCCGACGACGCCGAACTCGCCGCTTTCGGCCTCTACAGCCAAGCGAAGGAAGTCTGGATCGTCACCTTGACGGCGGGCGAAATCGAAGCCGGACACTACCAGCGAATGGGACTGTCCGCCGTCGAAGCGGCGCGGCTCAAGGGACGTTTGCGCGCCTGGGACAGCATCGCCGTGCCCGCATGGGCAGGCGTTCCCGCCGAACGATCCATCCAATTGGGATATTTTTGTCTGCAACTCCCCGTCATGCGCGAAGCGCCCGCCGCAGCCGTGCCCTCGCGCGAAGCCGATCTGCGCGACACGCGCTTCTTCCGCGCATGCAACCGCATCCGCCTCGGCAGCGACCGCGATGGCATTCCTTCCTGGAATAATTTGCTGGCCGATCTGCGCGAGATCATCCTGGCCGCCCGGCCCGAAGCCATCGTCCTGCCGCACCCGTCGTTCGACCCGCACCCCGATCACGTGGCCGCCGGCGAGGCCGTGCGGGAAGCCCTGGCGGATTCGGCATGGCAACCAGAGGTACTGCTCCACTACGCCAATCATCTGCACGACAATGATCGCTGGCCGATGGGCGAAGCGCACACCGGCGCCGCCCTGCCGCCGCTCTTTGCGGAAGCCGGATCGCTGCTGCCCTGGTCGCTGCCGCTGGCCCCTTCCCGCCAGATCGACAAGGCGATGGCGCTGGCGATGGTCCACGATCTCGCCCCGCCGCTTCCGCTCAAGAAACGCCTGCGCCGCGCTCTGCAACAAGTGCTTGCGGGACGCCGGCATCCGCCCTACGGCGAAAACGAATACTTCAGAAAAGCCGTGCGGCGGCACGAGCTTTTCTGGGTGGAAACGGTAAACCGTAAAAATGCAACGCGCTAGAAACCGCAGGCATAGCCGCCGACCGGCAACACCGTCAACGTCAACAACGACGGAACGGTTCAAGCAATAGCCGCAGGCGCAGAAGCCGTTTCAGCCGATAACGCCGCCACGACCCCGGACAACTTCGCCCAGATAGCGGCAGGCGGCGAGGCGGGCTTCGGCGTCACCGGCGGAAACGCTCAAGCCTCCCCGGAACATTCATGACGACCGGGCAACCTGTACGCCACGGAGCCGGGCAGGAGTTTCTTCCTGCGATATAATTCCAATATGATTCATCCCGCAAGCGCACGCCATGAACCGCAAAAAACTTCCCATTGGCATTCAGACATTTGCCAAGATCCGCGAAGACAATTATTACTATGTCGACAAGACCGCCTTCGCCCTGCGCATGATCGAAGAAGGGACGGCCTACTTCCTCTCCCGCCCGCGCCGCTTCGGAAAAAGCCTCTTTCTGGACACCTTGGCGGAACTCCTCGCGGGCAACGAGGCCTTGTTCCGGGGGTTGCATTGCCACAACAAATGGGATTGGAACGTCAAATATCCGGTGATTCGCATCAGCTTTGCGGAAGGCATCATGGAAAGCCGGGCGAATCTGGATGCACGGATTCACCGCATTCTGGCGGAAAACGAGCGTCTCCTGGGCATTGCAAAAGATGAAGGAGACATTCCCGACCGCTTCATTGCCTTGATCCAGGCGGCGGCAGCCAAATTCGGCCAGCGTGCCGTCATTCTCGTCGACGAATACGATAAACCGATTCTGGATAATCTGACCTCACCCGGCCTGGCCCTTGAGATGCGCGACGGGCTGCGCAATCTCTATTCGGTCATCAAGGGGCAGGACGCGCACATCAAGTTCGCCATGCTTACCGGGGTGTCCAAGTTCAGCAAGGTCAATATCTTCTCCGGTCTCAACAATCTTTCGGATATCACGCTGGATGCAGAATATTCCAATATCTGCGGCTACACCGATGCCGACGTCGATACCGTGTTCGCGCCGGAACTGGAAGGGCTGGATCGGGAAAAAATCCGTCACTGGTACAACGGCTACAACTGGCGCGGCGAGGCGGTGTATAACCCATTCGATTTATTGCTGTTGTTTCAAAAGCGCGAATTCCGTTCCTTCTGGTTCGAGACCGGCACGCCAACCTTCCTGGTCGATATGCTTACAGAGCGCAAGGTCTATTTGCCTGCATTCCTGGAAATGCAAAGTTCTTCCGAACTGATCTCCGCTTTTGAAGTGGGCGATATTTCCACTGAAGCCCTGATGTTCCAATCCGGCTATCTGACCATTGCCAGCGAAGAAAACCTGGGCGACGACATCATGTTTACGTTGACCTACCCCAATCGTGAAGTCCGGGGCGCGTTGACAGGCAATATCCTGGGGCGCTGGGTCGAGAATCCGCAGCAGGCGGTACAAAGCAGATTTGCCCTTTACAAGGCGCTGGAAGCCAATGATTTCGAGCGCATCCGGGAAATCTTTTTTTCTCTCTACGCCAGCATTCCCAACGACTGGTTTCGCAAGAACAATATCGACCGGTTCGAGGGCTATTACGCCAGCGTTTTCTATGCCATCTTTGCCGCCCTGGGACTGGACATTGTCCCGGAAGACGTGAACAATCGGGGAAAGCTGGATATGGCCGTCAAATTCAACGGACAAGTTTATCTTTTTGAATTCAAGGTAGTGGAAGATAAAGCCGAAGGAAAGGCATTGGCGCAGATCAAGGAGAAAAAATACGCCGACAAATACCGTTCGCTCCGCCAGCCCATCCACTTGGTCGGGGTGGAATTCAGCAAAAAGGAACGCAACGTGACGGGATTCGCGGTAGAAAGTCTTGGGTGAATTCGGGTACATGAAAAACGGCGAGCGGCTGCGGCTTATTTTCCGCAATCGCTCCCCTTGAAAGCAGGCCCACCCGATTTGGCGGCAATCCGGCCGTCAGCCACGCCGGAATGGAAAGTCGATCGTCGCTTCTTCCCCGCGCATCAGCGCCGCGAGCGCCGAGGCCGAGCCGCAAGCGAGCGTCCACCCCAGGGGGCCGTGGCCGGTATTGCACCAGAGATTGACGTGGTGCAGACGCCCGATGACGGGCAGGCCGCCCGGCGTCGCCGGACGCAGGCCCGCCCAGGGGGTGATGCGCTCCGGGTCGATAGCGCCGGGCAAGCGGGTTTCGGCCCATTCCCGCATGGCGGCGATGCGCGCGGGGTCGATGCCCGTGTCGTAGCCGTTCAATTCGGCGGTGCCCGCGACGCGCAGGCGTCCGCCTAGCCGCGAGCACACGATGCGGCGCGATTCGTCGGTGAGGCTGACTTGCGGCGCGCGCGCGACATCGGCCACTGGCGCGGTGATCGAATATCCCTTGAGCGGAAAGACCGGCAGACTCTCGCCGAGCGGACGCAACAGCCCGCGACCGTGGCTGCCCAGGCAAACAACGTAGACATCCGCTCTCCGCACGTCCCGCTCGCCGCTGGGATGGCGAACCTCGATGCCGGTGATGCGCTCGTCGGCGACATCCAGACGTTCGATCTCCGAGCCGTAATGGAAACGCACGCCGTCATCGGCGAGGACGCCGGCCAGCGCCCGGCTGAAGCGCATCGCATCGCCCGATTCGTCGCCGGGCGCGTAAAGACCGCCCGCCAACCGGGGCACAAGCGTGGCAAGCGCCGGTTCGACGTCGACACATTGCGCGGCGGTACAGGGCCGCAGTTCAATGCCGAAAGGGGCTAGTTCCGCCGTGCGGGCGCGGGCGCGCGCAAATGCCCGCGCGTCGAAAAACAGGTGCAGGATGCCGCGCGCCCGCGCGTCGTAGGCCTCGGCGATGCCGGCAAATTCCCGCAGCCTGCACAACTCGGCAAGACTATGGACGGCAAGCGCGGCAATGGCCGCGGTATTGCGCCGGCTGCGCCAGGGCAGGCATTCGCGCAGGAAACAGAATGCCCACTGCCATTGCGCAAGGTCGGCGCGCGGGCGCAGGCGCAGGGGCGCGTCCGCGCGGCCAATCCAGCGTAGGACGGTGAGCGGCACGGAGGGATTGGCCCACGGTTCCGGATGGCTTGTCGAAATCTGGCCGCCGTTGGCGAAGCTGGTTTCTTGCCCAGCCTCGCCTTGACGGTCGACCACACTGACGTCGAATCCGGCCCGGCGCAGATACCAGGCGGTAGTGACGCCGGTAATGCCGGCGCCCAGAACCATTGCGTGCATATGAATCCTGGCTTGTTTTAGTGGAAACCGGATAGTCGCATACGGCGCGGCAATTGACGAAACTTTCACGTTCTTTTGACAAATCCATGATTCCCGCTTTTCCACAATGGCGGACGTATTCATTACCGGATGTCCGCCATGTGCAGCCACAATCCCGTCGAACTCGACTTTTCCCGCAAATATGACTGGACGCATGCGCAGCAATACCTGCGCAAACACCAGGATGGTCTCGTGCGGCGACTGTCGCACTGGCGCGAGGAACAATTGGCGCGCCGCGCCCTGCAACTTGCCGGCGAGCCTCTTGCAGTCCTGGACCTACCCTGCGGCGCGGGGCGTTTCTGGCCCATGCTCTGCGAAAAGCCGGATCGAATCATCCTCGCGGCGGACAATTCCAGGGACATGATCGCCACGGCCCGTGCCGCACAGCCAATCGAAGTCGTGGCGCGGGTCGACGCTTTTCGGACCTCGGCGTTCGCCATCGATCTGGACGCCAACGCGGTGGATTGCGTCTTCTGCATCCGCCTGCTGCACCACGTCGAATCCGCCGAACATCGTCTCGCCATGCTGCGCGAATTCAATCGCATCAGCCGCGATACGGCGATCGTCTCGTTGTGGGTCGATGGCAATGTCAAGGCCTGGAAACGGCGCCGCCTCGAATGCCGCCGCGCCGCCGGGGGACTGGATTCGCAGAACCAGAACCGTTTCATCGTGGCCAAGCCGGTCATCGAGAGGGAGTTCTCCCAAGCCGGTTTCCGTGTGCTCGGACGCCTGGATTTCCTGCCCGGCTATGCCATGTGGCGCACTTACGTGCTGCGCAAGGAGTCCTGATTCATGGAAGACGTGTTGATGGGCGAGGCTTCGTCCGGGGCATCGGAGGTCGAGTTCGACCGTTGGTGGCATAGCCAGGGTTCGTGGGTCGAACCGACCAATCACCGCCGCGGCGGAGAAAGCGGCGTACAACTGTTGCAGCGCGATACCGGAGAGCCGCCGCTTTATTGCAAGCGCCAGATCGGCCATACCTATCGCACACCGCTGCATCTCCTCAGCCGCCCAACGATCTTGCGCGAATTGCAGGCTTATCGCGCGTTCGCCCGCCTCGGCATCATGACGCCGCGCCTCGTCTATGGCGGCGCGCGCAAACAGCAATGGCGGTGGCAGGCGATACTGGTCACGGAAGCCTTGCAGGGCTTCGTCAGCCTGGAGAAATGGTATGCGGACGGCGTCAGCGCCGCGCTGAAAGAATCCGTACTGCACGGCATGGCTTCCACGCTGGCCCGCCTGCATCTGGCTGGCTGGCAGCACGGCTGCTATTATCCCAAACATATTTTCGTCAAGGCATGGGAAGATGAAAGCGGCGCGCATCAGGTTGAAATCGCCCTGCTCGACCTGGAAAAGAGCCGCCGTCGTTTGAGCGCCAGGGCCGCGGGCAGGCACGATCTGGGCCAATTGATCCGTCACCGCGGCAACATACCGGAAGCCGACCTGTCGATCTTCCAGCAAATTTATCGGCAGCAGCTTGCCAATCCGTCACGGATACAGCAGTCATGATAAGTGATTTTATGAATAATGATTTGCCGGCCAACAAAGCGCGTTGCAGGCGCAGTCTGGCTGCCGGCTTTGTGGCCGCCGGCTTCCTGGTTGTGTTGGCGGCGGGCGGATTCTTTGCCTGGCAGCGTTTCGCGCCGGTGACCATGTCGGACGGCTGGACGTACCGCGTCCATGATGATAGCATTCCCCACGTCAGCGCCCTGGCCCTGGGGGCGGATGCCAATCTGTACTACAGCGAGGAACTGCGTGATCGCCGGGGGAGGATCGTCCGCCGCATGGCCGACGGTTCCCGGCAGGAGGCGCTTGCCGGCCTGTCCAAGCCGGATGGTCTGCTCGCCTACCGCGGCGGGATTGCAATTGCCCAGGAACAGGGCGAATTTCCGGTGTATTGGCTGCATGACGGGGAAATCGCGGAGTTGTTCGTCGGACGGCAGATAGAAGGACTCTCCACGGACGGCCACTACCTGTACGCGATCGAGGACGTCAAGGAGAACGGCCGCATCCTGCGCTACGACCCGGATACCCGCGAGGTCGCCGTGCTGCGCTCGGGGCTGATCGAGGGCGAAGGCATCGCGGTATGCCCGGATGGCAATGTCTTCTACACCGAAAAAGCGCGTAACCGCATCCTGCGCCTGCAAGCGGATGGCGCGGATCAAGTGATACGGCAAAACCTGAACAAGCCCGGTTTCCTGTTCTGCGACGGCGAGGGCCTGTGGATCACGGAAGATTCCACGCATGGCGCCCGGCTGATGCTGCTTGGGCCGAACGGCGGTTTGCAGGTCATCGCGCGCAGATTGCGCGCGGCGCAGACCTTCCTGCCGCTGGGCAACGACCGCTTCCTGCTGGCGGATCAGGGCCGGGACCGGATTCTGGAACTCGAACGCCTGCGGCGCTGATCCGGATTCATGCCATCCATGCCATTCCAGCCGACCGTTCGCCATCATCTGGCCTTCACGCTGAGGAGCGGCCTGGTTTTACTGCTGATGTTCAGCGTGTTGCGGCTGGCCCTGCTCGTCTACAACCGGGAACTGATCGGCGCGACACCGGCGGGCGATCTCGCCGAGGCGTTTTTCAACGGCCTGCG
>JAISCE010000084.1 GCA_031265765.1 Azoarcus sp. | reverse complement strand
CTGGCCTGGGATATCGGGGCGATTGCGCGCAACCGGCACCGGGGCGAGGCGCATGGACGCATGAGCGGCAATGCTATCGAGATCACCGCGCAGGGGCCGCGCTTCAACGCTTCGCTGACTTTCGCTCGGGCGCTTGAGCATCCGGAGGAGATCAAGGGGGAGCGGCCCGTGTATTTCAATGTGGGGATGGTGTATTGAGGGGCGCGCGCGCGAGGCGGGCCGCCGGGGCTTCAGTGCATCAGGGACTGAATGACTTCCCTGGATCGAAACATGCCGATGCCTTATTTCCAGCCGCCGCCCAACACTTTGTAGAGTGCGATCCGGTTGCTGACTTCGGCCAGGCGGGTAGCGATCAGTTCTTGCGCGGCGGCATATTGCGAGCGTTGGGCGTCGAGCAGGACGAGGTGGCTGTCGAGGCCGCTACGGTAACGCGCTTCGGAAAGCCGGTAGCTTTCGTTGGCGGCCTCGACCAGTTTGCGGCGGGCGTCGAGCTGTTCGGCAATGGTGGCGCGCTCGGCGAGCGCGTCGGCGACTTCGCGGAAGGCGGACTGGATGGCTTTTTCATATTGCGCCACCTGGATGTCGCGTTCTATCTCGGCGCGGTCGAGGTTGGATTTCAAAGCGCCCGCATGGAAGATCGGCACGGTGATCTGCGGCGTGAACGTCCAGGCGCCGGTGCCCGCATCGAACAGGTTGTCGAGTGTGAGGCTGCTGCTGCCAGCCCCGCCGGCAAGCGAAACGCGCGGGAAGAATGCCGCGCGCGCCGCGCCGATGTTGGCGTTGGCGGCGCGCAACGCATGTTCGGCCTGCAATACGTCGGGACGCCGGGTCAGCACTTCGGAAGGGATGCCGACCGGCAGTTCGGCGACGGCGGTAATGAAATCGGACAACGTCGTGGCTTGCAGTTTTTCGGGCACGGGCGCGCCGGTGAGCAGGGCGAGTGCGTTCTGGTCGCGGGCGAACTGGGCGGTATAGCGCGCGGTATCGGCGCGGGCGCGTTCCATGGCGGTGCGCGCCTGGGCGAGATCAAGCGCGGAAGCCGCGCCGGCATCGAAGCTCCTGCGAATGAGTTCCACCGATTTTTGTTGGGTCGCATAGGTGTGGCGGGCCAGTTCGAGCAGTTCGTGATCCGCGCCGAGCGCCAGCCAGGCATTGGCGATCTCGGCGACGAGGGCGATCTGCGCGCCGCGCTGGGCTTGCTCGGTGGCAAGGTAGTTTTCCAGCGCCTGGTCGCGCAGGCTGCGGATACGGCCGAAAAAGTCCAGTTCCCAGGACGCGCCCACGGTGGCGCTGTACTGGCGGCCGATCGTCGGTTCGCCGGTCTGGCTGAGGTCGCCCGGCACGCGTTGGGCATTTTGCCGGCCCGCGAGGTCGATTGCGGGAAGGAGATCGGCGCGCTGGATGCGATACATGGCCCGGGCGCGCTCGATGTTGAGCGCCGCCACTCGCATGTCGCGGTTGTTGCCGAGCGCGAGTTTGATGATTACGCGCAAACGGATATCGATGAAATAATCCCACCAGGGCAGATCCGCCGCGGGCGCGCTCTGGGTTTCGGCGGTGGACGTCGTCCAGGAAGACGGTATCGGCAATCCCGGCAGTTTGAAATCGGGCGCGAGCGTGCAGCCGGTGACGGAGGTGGCCGCCAGCGCGGCGAGCAGGGCGCGATTCAGTATCGTCATGGTTTGACTGCCTCGGGCGAATGGGGGTGGGGAGCGGATGCGCTTGCCGCGCTTTCCTGTGTGGGCTTGTCCTTGAAGATGCGCTTGATGACCACATAGAACAGCGGCACGAACAGAATGCCGAAGACGGTGGCGGAGATCGTGCCGCCGAGTACGCCGGTGCCGATGGCGTTCTGGCTGCCCGAACCCGCGCCGGTGGCCTTGGCCAGCGGCAGCACGCCGAGCGCGAAGGCCAGCGAGGTCATCAGGATCGGGCGCAGCCGCAGCCGCGCCGCCGACAGGGCGGCCTCGATCAGATCCTTGCCGCTTTCCAGTTCGGCCTTGGCGAACTCGACGATCAGGATCGCGTTTTTCGCCGATAGACCGATGGTGGCGAGCAGGCCCACCTGGAAGTAGACGTCGTTCGACAGCCCGCGCCCGGTGGCGGCGAGCAGCGCGCCGATCACCCCGAGCGGAATGACCATGATGACGGCGAAGGGCACCGACCAGCTTTCATAAAGCGCCGCCAGGCACAGGAAGACGACCAGCACGGAAAGGGCGTAGAGCGCCGGGGCCTGCGCGCCGGAGCGGATTTCCTCGAAGGAGACGCCCGTCCAGGAGAAGCCGATGCCTTGCGGCAGTTTGGCGGCAATTTCTTCGACCGCCGCCATGGCTTCACCCGTGGAGAGTCCCGGCGCGGCGCCGCCCTGGATTTCGAGCGAGGGCTGGCCATTGTAGCGTTCCAGACGGGGCGAGCCGTAAGTCCAGCGCGTGGTGGTGAAGGCCGAGAACGGCACCATCTCGCCCGCCTTGTTGCGCACATACCATTTGTCGAGGTCTTCCGGCGTCATCCGGGCCGTGGCGTCGGCTTGCAGATAGACTTTTTTGATCCGGCCGCGGTCGAGGAAGTCGTTGACGTAGATACCGCCCCAGGCGGTCGCCAGCGTGTCGTTGATGTCGGCCACGGTCACGCCCAGCGCGCCGGCCTTGGCGTGGTCGATATCGAGAGCGAATTCCGGGTTGTCTTCCATGCCGTTGGGGCGCACGCCGGCCAGCCGCGGGTCTTGCATGGCCATGCCGAGAAACTGGTTGCGCGCCGCGACCAGGGCTTCGTGACCCAGCCCGCCGCGATCCTGGAGCATGAGGTCGAATCCGTTGGCGGTGCCCAGTTCCAGCACGGCGGGCGGCACGATGGCAAAGACCTGCGCTTCGCGGATTTGCGAAAGCGCCGCGCTCGCCCGTCCGGCAAACGCCTTGACGTTCTGCGCGGGCGTCGTGCGTTCGTCCCAGTGCTTGAGCTTGATGAAGCCCATTCCCATGTTCTGCCCGATGCCGCCGAAGCCGAAACCGGCAATGGTGAATACGGTATCGATCTTGTCCTTTTCCGGGTCCTGCTCCCTATAGTACGCGCGCACCTTGTCGAGCACGGCCAGGGTGCGCTCCTGCGTGGCCCCGGCGGGCAGCGTAACGAGGGTGGGCATCAGGCCCTGGTCTTCTTCGGGCAGGAAGGAAGTCGGTAGGCGATGGAAAAGCACGGCGAGCACGGCAATGATTGCGCCGTAGATCAGCAGGAAAAGGGCCTTGTGCCGCAGGATGCCGCCGACGGTCTGCACATAGTGCTCGGTGCGGCGCGCGAACATGCCGTTGAACCAGTGGAAAAAGCCGCCGAACCAGCCGCCCTCGCCCGCTTCGTGGCCTTTCTCCACCGGTTTGAGGATGGTGGCGCACAAGGCGGGCGTGAGGATGATGGCGACCACGACCGACAGCGCCATCGCCGAGACGATGGTGATCGAGAACTGGCGGTAGATGACGCCGGTGGAGCCGCCGAAGAAAGCCATCGGGATGAATACCGCCGACAGCACCATGGCGATGCCGATCAGCGCGCTGGTGATCTGGTCCATCGATTTGCGGGTGGCTTCCTTGGGCGAAAGACCTTCTTCGCTCATGATGCGCTCGACGTTCTCTACTACGACGATGGCATCGTCCACGAGCAGGCCGATGGCGAGTACGAGGCCGAACATGGTCAGCGTGTTGATCGAGAAGCCGAAGGCGGTCATGACCGCGAAGGTGCCCAGCAGCACCACGGGCACGGCAATGGTGGGAATCAGGGTGGCGCGGAAGTTCTCCAGAAAGAGGAACATCACGAGGAAAACGAGGAAGATGGCTTCGACCAGGGTGGAAACCACTTCGCCGATCGAAATGCGGATGAAGGGCGTGGTGTCGTAGGGGTAGATCACCTCGACGCCTTCCGGGAAGTAGGGACGGAGTTCCTCGACCTTGGCCTTCGCCGCGTCGGCGGTTGCCAGGGCGTTGGCCCCGGCGGCAAGCTTGATGCCGATCCCGCCCGAGAATTTGCCATTGTTCAGGGCCTGGAAGCCGTAGTTTTCCTGGCCGATCTCGGCGCGGGCAACGTCGCGCAGGCGCACTTCGCCGCCGTCCTGCGCGCTGCGCAGCAGGATGGACTCGAATTGCTCCGTCGTTTGCAGGCGGCTTTGCGCGGTAATGCTCGCGGTAAAGCCTTGCCCCGGCACCGCCGGGGTGCCGCCGAGTTGCCCGGCGGAAACCTGGGTGTTCTGCGCCAGCAGGGCGTTGTGCACGTCGCCCGGCGTCAGGCTGTATTTATTGAGCTTGTCGGGATCGATCCAGATGCGCATCGCGTACTGGGAACCGAAGACCTGTACTTCGCCCACGCCCGTGACCCGCGTCAGCGGGTCTTGCACGTTGGCGACGAGGTAATCGGCCAGATCGGCGCTGTTGTAACGGTCGTCGTTCGACACGAAGCCGACGATCAACAGGAAGTTGCGCGCCGACTTGACGACCTGCACCCCTTGTTGCTGCACGGCCTGCGGCAACAGGGGCAAGGCGAGTTGCAGCTTGTTCTGGGTCTGCACCTGGGCGATGTCGGGATTCACGCCGGCATCGAAGGTGAGCGTGACGGCGGCGCGGCCATAGGAGTCGCTGGTGGAACTCATGTAGAGCAGGCCGTCGATGCCGGTCATCTTCTGTTCGATGATCTGCGTGACGGATTCTTCCACCGCCGTGGCCGAAGCGCCCGGATAGCTGGCGTTGATGACGACCGTGGGAGGGGCGATGTCCGGGTATTGCTGCACGGGCAGATTGAAGATCGACAATATCCCCGCCATCATGATGATGATGGCGATCACCCAGGCAAAGATCGGCCTGTCGATGAAAAAGCGCGCCATGGCCGTGCGCCTCAGTTCGTGGCCGGGGCGGTCGCGGCGACAGCCTGCGGCACGGCAGTGCCGTTCGGCGCGTTGAATGGCTGGGCCTGGACGGTTTGTCCCTCGCGGACTTTTTGCAGACCTTCGACGATGACCTGTTCGCCGGCGGCAAGGCCGCCGATGACGATCCATTTATCGCCCTGCACGCCGCGAACCTGCACCGGGCGCGTCGCCACCTTGTGTTCGGCGTCGACGACCAGCACGATCGACTGGCCGCGCGGATCGTGGCTCACCGCCGCATGCGGCAACAGGATCGCCTGCCCGGTCTGGCCTTGTTCCAGGCGGGCGCGCACGTACATGCCCGGCAGCAGCGCGCCATCCGGGTTGGGGAAGCTGGCGCGCAAGGTGACGCTGCCGGTGCCGGGATCGACCGACACTTCGGAAAAAGCGAGCTTGCCGTTGATTTCGTATTGGCTGCCGTCTTCGAGAAAGAGCTGCACGGGAATATTGTTACTTTCATCGCGCGACAGTGCGCCGCGTTCGGCCTCGCGGCGCAGGCGTTGCAATTCGGCGCTCGACTGGGTCAGGTCGACGTAGATGGGGTTGAGTTGCTGCACAGTGGCAAGCGCCGCGGCCTGGTTGGCGGTGACGAGCGCGCCCGGCGTGACCGAGGAGCGCCCGATCCGCCCGGAAATCGGCGATTTCACGCGGGTGAAATCGAGATCGATGCGGGCCTTGTCGAGTGTGGCGCGCGCGGCGGCCACGTCGGCTTCGGCCTGCTTGAGCGCGGCGGTGGCGTCGTCGTTGGCCTGCTTGCTGACGGCCTCGATGCCGACCAGTTCGGCGTAGCGATCCGCCTTGAGGCGGGCGTTGTAGAGATTGGCGTCGGCCCGCGCCTTGTTGGCGGCGGCGCTGTCGAAGGCGGCCCGGTAGGTCGATGGATCGATCTGGTAGAGCACTTGCCCCGCCGAAACCGTGCTGCCTTCGGTGAAAAGGCGCTTCTGGATGATGCCGGTGACCTGGGGCCGCAATTCGGCCACCATGTATGGCGTCGTGCGCCCCGGCAGTTCGGAAACCAGCGGCACCGGCTCGAACGAGGCCGAAACCACGCTGACCGGCATGGGCGGCGGCGCGTCCGCGCCCGCCGTCCGGGCCTGTTGTGCATTGCGGTCGCAAGCGGTAAGGAACATGGCGCTCACAAACGCCATCGTAAGTATGGCCGGTTGCCTAAAACGGATGGACATGGAAGATCTCGCGTAGTGAGGTTGATCAGTCTGGCGGACATGGCTTTTTCCGGCTCCCGCGCCACAGCCCAGGACGATCCGGAACCGGATCGGCGCAAGGACATGGAAAAAGCGTATTGCAGGGTATTTTGTCACCAGTTTGGTGTTGTTGAATGCTTGTTCTAGATCGAACGTTCATTCTATGCTAAGGTCTGGCGTCCGCGCAAGCCTGCGCGCGTATCAAAATGTACGCAAGCATATGACTTCCCCCCCCCCCCTTGAAACGCCAATATCCGATGATGGCTGCGCTTCCTTCGAGTGTAAGCGCGCCGCCGCGCGCCGCGCCCAGATTCTCGATGCGGCCGCGGAATGCTTCCGTTCCTATGGTTTCCATGGCGCGAGCATCGCCCGTATCTCACAGTCGGCGGGTATGAGCGCCGGGCATATCTACCATTACTTCGAGAACAAGGAGGCAATCATCGCGGCCATTGTCCAGCGCGACCTCGACCGCGTGGTCATGACGTGGGCCGAACTGCGGGCCGCCTGCGACGTGCGCGAAACAATGATCTCGCTTTCCTCGACAGGCGTGATCGACATGATGGATGCCGCCGCCGCGAAGCTCAGGCTCGAAATCGTCGCCGAGGCGACGCGCAATCCCGAAGTGGCCCGCATCGTGCGCGCCGCCGACTGTTGCTGCATGGCGAACTTGATCCAGACCCTGCGCATCGTGCGCCAGGCGGGCGGCAAACACGACGACGAGACGACCCTCATCGAAATGGCCGAGATCGTCGCCGCCATGTTCGAGGGACTCATGGTGCGCACGATCCGCAACCCCATGCTGGATCATCAGCGCATGGCCGCCATGATGCAGCGCGTAATGCGGCGGATCATCGCCAGCCCGGATTGGAGCGCCGCGTCGCAAGACCCCCGCGGCGCCGCGGCGGCGGTCTGAGTCCGGCGGTCTAATCCGCCTCGACCCATGCGCCTTCCCTGATCGTGATTTTCTTGCCTGCCGCATCGTAAAAATCCACCGGCACCGATTTTTGGGTCACCGCGCCGCCCGGCTCGACCGCTGCCCGGCGCACGTCGAAATGCAGATGCGGGCCGCCGCTGTACCCGGTGTTGCCGGAATAGGCGAGCGCCTCGCCGACGCCGATCCGCTGCCCGGGACGCACCAGCGCCCGCTTGGGCGCGAGATGCAGATAATAGCCTACGGTATTGTCGGCATGGACAACGACGACGCGGTTGGCCTGCCCGGCGAGTGACGGATCGAGCCGGCCCACGGTGAAACCGTCTTTCACTTCGACCACGGTTCCCGCACGCGCGGCGGTCACGAGCGTTCCTTCGGGAAGGCCGAAATCGATGGCATTGCGGATATGGCCGCTGTTGTGGGTGGTGAGCGCGCCGCCGGGTTCCTGGACGATTTGTGTTCGCACGCCTTTCCCGAAAGGCAGCCGGTAGCGGCAGTCTTTGTCGGGCGGCGTGAAGGCGTCGCCAATGGCGGCTGAATGCTCGAAATGGAAATTGAAACGTCCCGAACGCCCACGCGGCGAAATCCGGACGATTTCCCTGGAAGTACGCGGGGCGATGGTAACCGCCAACGGCAATTCCTTGTCCGCCCGAATGTTGCTCCCGTCCAGTCTGAAGAAAACCGTCACCGGCGCTTGGCCGTCATTGACGGCAACGAACCGGATGCCCTGCGGGGATTTGGCCTGTTCGATCCTGAGCGGATACTCGCTGCCGCCGGATGCCTGGGCCGCCGCAAGCGGGCAACAAAGCAGGCATGCCATGAAACAAAACCAGCTTCTCATCGAAAAATCTCCATTCTTTTTACTCGCGCGACAACATCCGGTAAGCCTCCGCTCGCGCGCGGGGATCAGCCGCATCGAAAACATCGGAAATGACCGCCGCGAGATCGGCTCCCGCGGCGAAAATTTCACCCGCGTTGGCAAGCGTAATACCGCCGATGGCCGCCACCGTCGCTTTCAGTTCGCGCCGCGCCCGCCCGAGCAGTTCCAGAGGCGCGCGCGCCGCCGACGGCTTGGTAGGCGAAGCGAATATAGCGCCGAAAGCGACATAATCCGCACCCGCCGCCGCGCCCGCCACGGCCCGCGGCCATTCGCCATAACACGACACGCCGAGGATGCGCCCCGGCCCCGACGCATCGAGCGCACACCGCGCCGCCGCCGCGCTGCCGTCACCGCGCCCGAGGTGGACGCCGTCCGCCCCGAGATCGAGGGCGAGCGCCAGATCGTCATTGACGATCAGCGGCACGCCCGCTGCGCGGCAGAGCGCCAAAAGACGCTCCGCTTGCTCGCGGCGCAACGCGGCGGAGGCAAATTTGTTACGATATTGCAACAAACACGGACGAGCGGCGAGCACGCGGGAAGTTTTCGCCAGCAGGCGCGCGGTATCGGGTTCGTCCGGCGTTACCGCGTATAAGCCGCGCCCGAGCGATAAGCCGGACTTATTCACTTTTTTCTCATTTCGTTTTCGTTGCTTCCCTCCGATAGCTATCGTGAAAAATAAACCAATATGCCGCAGTCGCCGCCCCGCCGCGGCCGGTTTTTTTGAAGAATGCCGCCCTTGCCGCTTTTCGGAGACTTGTCTCTGTATCAGGGGGGGGCTTTTGCGGTATGCTTGCCGGAGACCGTAACAATTCCGACGGTGCCGCCGAGGGCGTCACGTCTCTGGGGAGCGGAGTGCATGGATCTGAGCGGGCTTAAGGTGATGGTCATTGACGACAGCAACACCATCCGCCGCAGCGCCGAGATTTTTCTCAGGCAAGTAGGTTGTCAAGTGTTATTGGCCGAAGACGGTTTCGACGCTTTGGCGAAGATTACCGACCATCATCCCGATGTCATTTTCGTCGACATCATGATGCCTCGCCTGGATGGCTACCAAACTTGCGCGCTCATCAAGAAAAACCCGAAGCTGGCGACTACGCCGGTAATCATGCTGTCTTCCAAGGACGGACTTTTCGACCGCGCGCGCGGTCGCATGGTGGGTTCGGACGAATACCTCACCAAACCTTTCACGAAGGACAGCTTGATCAAGGCCGTTTCAGAACATGGCGGCAGCCACTTGCGCTGAAGTCATTTGCAATACCCAATGGAAAGTTCCGACGATGCCAATCAAAAAAGTACTCATAGTCGATGACTCGCCCACTGAGCGGCTGGCGCTGACCGAGGCTCTCTCTCGCGGCGGTTATCAGGTCGTTACCGCGGAAAGCGGAGAGGATGCCATCAATAAGAGCCGCAGCGAATTGCCCGACCTGATTTTGATGGATGTCGTCATGCCCGGCATGAATGGCTACCAGGCCACGCGCACGATATCGCGCTGGGAAACCACGCGCGGCATTCCAATAATCATGTGCACCAGCAAGGGGCTCGAAACCGACAGAATATGGGGCATGCGCCAGGGCGCATACGACTACATCGTAAAGCCTCTCAACTATACCGCCTTGCTCGCGCGTATCAAGAGCATCGGCTGAACGAAATGTCCAAACGAATCAGCCTGCGCCAGTTCCAGGAAAACCTCGCCCGCCGCCTGGCCGAGTCCCGCACCAGCGAGCGGCGGGGGTTGCTGGGCGTTCTGGCGGGGAACGAACATTGCCTGCTCAGCCTGCCCGATACGGGCGAAATCATGACGCCGCCCGCGTTGGCGCCCGTGCCGCTCACGCACGAATGGTATCGCGGCCTGGTGAACGTGCGCGGCGTACTGTACAGCGTCGTCGACCTGTCGCGTTTCCATGATGGCCCGGCCACCCCTTCGCCCGGCGCGCAATCCCGCCTCTTGCTGGTCGGCGCCAAGCAGAGCATACACAGCGCCATCCTGGTGTCGCGCGTGCTGGGGCTGCGCAACGAAGAAGATTTCGAGTTGGACGCGGCGCAAGCGGACCCGCGCCCCTGGGTAAGCGGGCATTTGCGGGATGCGAACGACCAGCTTTGGCTACGGCTGGATGTATCGCAGCTTCTGGGCAATAGCGTTTTTCTCGATGCGGGCCTCGGCTGGGGGCACGGCATCGTTCCTTCCAATATCCTCAATCAAAGATCGGCGAATCAATAATCGCGGCGGAGCAAGACAAAATGGCATTACAGCTCTTTTCGGATCGTTCGGCTGAGCAAGAGCAACAGCCCTCGGACACCACAACCACAACTTTCCCGGAAAACCAGACGGCGGCGGTGCGGTCCCTGACCGCCGAGCGAATCGCGGCGGCTTCCGGCCAGGATCAGCAACCGGCGGGTTCCGGGCGGGTGCGCAGCCTGGCCTGGTTGTTCGTGTTACTGGGCCTGGCGACTGCCGGACTGATGATTTTCCAGAACTGGCGCATCAGCGAAGTGGCGAACCAGGTCACTGTGACAGGCGAATTGCAGGCGCTCTCGCAGCAGATCGCCAAGGCGGGGCAGTTGGCGCTCCAGGGACAGGTCGGCGCGTTCCAGGAACTGACGGACAGCCGCGCCCGCTTCAACACGCTCAAGGATGCGCTCGCCCAGGGCGGCGAGCTTCCCGATGGCCGGCTGGTGCGCGCGGTCGATACCGGCGAGCAGCCTTTGCTCGACGCCATCGTCAACGGTTGGGGGCAGATGGAGCAAGACATCCGGCTGATCCTCGACGGTAGAAACGAATTGACATCGCTCACCGCCTCGTCGGAAGACAACCGCAACACCATCATGCTGCAACTGGCCAGGCTGATGGCCGCGCGCGTAGCGACGGACAGCGGTTCGCAAGATGTCCAGGCCGCCATACAGAACCTCGAAGGCGATCTGAAACTGCTGATAACGATCCAGGCGGCAAGCAGCCGCCTGAACAGCCAGGCGGCGACCATATTCAAGGACGCCGGCGATCTGGGCAATGCCTTCGCCGGCGCATCGAGCATCTTCGGCACGCTCTCGCTGGCAACGCTGATCTGTGCGCTTGCCGCGCTGCTCGTGCTGATTCTCATCACCAAGGTCTATCGCAGCGAAGTCATCGCCCGCCAGGCCAGCATCAACCGCCAGCGGCAACATTCCGAAGATGAACGCAACCACACGCAGGCGGCGATCCTGCGCCTGATGAACGAAATGGGCGACCTCGCCGACGGCGACCTCACCATCCGCACCACGGTATCGGAAGACATCACCGGCGCGATCGCCGACTCGGTGAATTACACCATCGAGGAACTGGCGATGCTGGTGAGCCGGATCAACGACGCCGCCGGTCGCGTGACCAGCGCCACCCAGACCGCGCAGCATACTTCGGCGGAACTGCTCGATGCCACCGAGCGCCAGTCGCGCCAGATCGAGGGCGCCGGCGCCACCGTGCAGAACATGGCGCAGCAGATGACCGAATCGTCCGAACGGGCGCTGCACACCGCGCAGGTCGCCCGCCGTTCGCTGGAGTCGGCGCGCAAGGGGGCCGATGCGGTGGAAAACACCATCCACGGCATGAACGCGATCCGTGAGAAAATCCAGGAAACCTCGAAGCGCATCAAGCGTCTGGGCGAATCCTCACAGGAAATCGGCGAAATCGTGGAACTGATTTCCGACATTACCGAACAAACCAATGTGCTGGCCCTGAACGCCGCCATCCAGGCGGCTTCCGCGGGTGAAGCCGGGCGCGGCTTCACCGTGGTTGCGGAAGAAGTGCAGCGGCTGGCGGAACGCTCCGCCGAGGCGACCAAACAGATTGCTGCCATCGTGAAGACCATCCAGACCGACACCCAGGATGCCGTCGGCGCCATGGAAAACGCCACCCGCGACGTGGTGGAGGGCGCCCGGCTGTCGGACGCCGCCGGTCAGGCGCTATCCGAAATGGGGCAGGTGTCGATGGACGCCGCCCACCTGATCGAGCAAATCTCCACTGACACGCAGGATCAGGCCGCCGATGCCATCCGGGTCGCGGAGACCATGAAGGACATCCTCGCCATTACCGAGCAGACGACCCATGGCACCAAGCAAACGGCGGAGTCGGTTGGCCAGTTGGCCGACCTCGCGATCGAACTGAAAGGTTCGGTTTCCGGCTTCAAGGTTTGAGTTTGATCCAGGGTAACCAGCACGGAATTGCTTTCATGACGCAAGCCAACGAACCGGATCTCGGACCGCTCAACTGGGTCAGGGGCGAGATCGACCAGGCGCTATCGCGTGCGGCGGACAATCTCAAGCTCGCGGCGGAATCGGATGACGGTCCCGCCAAGATCCAGTTCGCACAAACCCATTTGCATCAGGTGAATGGCGCGCTATCCATTATCGGGCTGGACGGCCTGACCAAGTTCGTCGCGGCGCTGGACTTGTTCTTCGGCGCGCTCGTCCGCGGCGAATTGCCGATCGACGAAACGCAGGTCGAACTCGGCCGCCGCGCGCTCGCCAGCATCGGCAACTACCTCGATGAATTGATCCACGGCGCGCCCGACCAGCCGTTGCGGCTGCTGCCGCTATACCGCGAACTGGTCATCGCCAGGGGTGAAGCCGTCCCGTCGCCCGCCGATCTCTTTTTCCCCGACTTGGGCGTGCGCATTCCCCGCCGCAGCGAGGCGCCGGAGTTCGACACGATACAACGCCAGCATCAGCGCCGGATCATGCGCCTGCGCTTCCAGCGCGGCTTGCTCGACTGGCTGCGCCATCCGGACGGCGACCATACCGATGCCATGCGCGCCGCCCTGGCCGGGCTTGAGGTTTCCGAAGACAGCCCCGGCATGCGCGCCCTGTGGTGGGCCGGACAGGCGTTCATCGACACGCTCCCCGCCATTCCGCCCGGCGAACTGCTTGCCGCCAAGCATGCGCTGTCCCGGCTCGAATCCCAATTGCGCCATGCCGGCGACGGCCCGCAGGTATTGCCCGAGCGCCTGTTGCGCGAAATGCTCTACAACATCGCCAGCCTGCCCGCCACGACGGCGATCCAGCAGGCGGCGCGCAAGGCATGGGGACTGGACACCCTGATCCCCGAGGAAGGCTCGACCGTCAGCGACCTGCCCTTGGCGCCCTTGCTCCAGGAACTGCACGCCCGGCTGACCGACATCAAGGAAGAATGGAACACCTTCGGGGAGCAGGGCGCGACGGCGTTGTCCGAATTCACCGCACAACTCGAAGACTTCACGAAATCCACCGCGACGCTTGGCCGTCCCGTCCTTTTCCGGCTGCTCGGCGGCATGAGCCGCTTCGTGATGTGGTTGAGCGCGAATCCGCAACGCTACTCCGAACCCATCGCGCTGGAATTCGCCACCGCCTTGCTGCTGGCGGAAACGGCGCTCGACCGTACCCAGCCCGATGCCGATTTCCAGACGCAGGTCGGCGATGTGCTCGCCAGGCTGGAAACGCTTGCCCGCGGCGACGAACCCGACGTCGCGCCCAGCGCGGCGGGCGTCGAATCCGCGCGCAAACAGCAGGAAAAAGATGCGCTGGCGCAACTGTCGCAGGAAATCCTTTCCAGCCTTGCCGCCATCGAACAGACCCTCGATGACTTTTTCCGCGACCACGCAAAGCGCGCTCCGCTGGAAAACCTGTCCGCGCCCCTGCATCAGATCGAAGGCGCGCTCACCCTGCTGGGCGAAACGGATGCCATTGCCCTCGTCCGGGAAGCCGGCGAGACCATCGCCGATCTGGCCAAGGGCGAAGAACCCATCGACGAAGCCGAACTCATCGAACTTGCCCGCCATTTCTCCGCGCTGGGCTTTTTCATCCAGTCCCTGCAATACAGCCGGACATCCATTTCCCAGTATCTGGACCCGCAAAAAGCCGCCGCCGCGACGAAAGTAGCCGAGATCGAACTCCCCGATCTGCCCGAGATTCCCGCCGTCCATCCCGCGCCGGAGCACGAAGTCCACGCGCTTCTTCCTCCGTCCGACGGCGTCGAGATTTTCCCGACCTTCGAGATCGAAACCGGCGAGGAAGCGGACATCGAGATCGCGCTGGAGCCGCCCGTCCCCATTCCGCCCGCCGCGGCTGAAGTCCAGCGCCTGGCCGAAGCGCCGAAGGAAGAACTCGACGCCGAGTTGCTGTGCATCTTCATCGAGGAAGCGCGCGAAGTGCTGGAGGCCGTCGACACGCGCCTCGGACAACTGCGGGCCGAACCCGGCAACCGCGACTATCTCACCGAAATCCGCCGTGGCTTCCATACCCTCAAGGGGAGTGGGCGCATGGTCGGCCTAAGCGAACTGGGCGAAGCCGCTTGGGGAATGGAGCAGACCTTCAATCGCTGGTTGCAACTCGAATGGCAGATCACGCCCGCCCTGCTGCAACTGATCGACGACGCTCACAGCGAATTCATCGCCTGGGTCACACAGATCGAAGACGAGGCCCAGTATCACCGGGATGTCACGGCCTTGCTGGCGGAGTCCGAGCGCCTGCGCGACAGCGTGCCGCCGGTCGAGGACATCGTCGGCGTCCAGAGCGCCGCGCACAGCCCCGAGACCAAGGCATCCGAACTCGTCGCGCGCCCATCGACCGAAACCTCGCCCGATGTTTCCGGAACCTTCTCCGGGAACACGCTCGCCGAGACGGAAACGCCCGGCTACGGGCAAGTCCCGTCCCAGGATGCGACGTTTGAAATCGAGGGACTCGACTTCGACGAGGCCGGACCGCCGGCAGCCGACGCCGAACCGGAAACCGCCAAAACATCGTCGGTCGTGCCGGAGTTCAAGCCCTACGATTTCGGGTCGTTCCAGTTCGACGCCGAACCGGAAACCGGGCCGTCCACGGAAGCGGACGACCTTGCCGCCACCTTGCTGCCGTCCGAGTTCGGACGCGATACCCTGGTCATCGGCAGCACCGAGATTTCCAGGCCGCTTTTTGAACTGTACGTGGCCGAAGCGCAGATGCACATCGTCACGCTGCATCAGGAATTCGACCACCTCGCCACCAATCCCACCCTTCTGGTGTCGGAAGAAGCCCTGCGCGCCGCGCATTCGTGCGCGGGCATCTCCGGCACCGCGCGCTGCGTGCCGCTCTACCTGCTCGGCAAGGCGCTGGAACATGCGCAGCAACGGCTCTACGACCAAAAACGTCCGCCCACGGCCAACGAACTGGCCCTGCTCACGACCAGCGCCGACACGCTCGACGCCATGCTGGCCGAGGTCATCGGCCTGAACATGCCGCTGGAGACGCCGGAACTGGTCGAGCAACTCGACCGGATCGGGCATGCGCCGACCGACATCGAGAATGCCGCCGGCGCGCCCGACGACAGGGCCATCGTGGAAGTGGCGGCGAAGATATTCCCCGAGGCCGCCTCGCAACTTGCGCCGAAATCCGCGTCCGCGCCGGAAAGCCCGCTGCCCATGGCGCAGGACGAAATCGACGAACAACTGCTGCCGATCTTCCTCGAAGAAGCCGGGGAACTGCTCAACAACCTGCATCACACCCTGCGCGCCTGGAGCGGCGATACCGGCAACGCCGAACACGCCACGCTCGTGAAGCGGTATCTCCATACCTTCAAGGGCAGCGCGCGGATGGTCGGGGCGATGGCCCTGGGCAGCCAGATTCACCAACTCGAATCCCGCGTGGAGTCGGCTCTCCATGCCGGAGAGGACGTTCACGCCCTGATCGACGAGGTCGCTTCCGCGCTGGATATCGCCGAACAGGCGGTCGATACGCTCATCAACGGCCCCGCAACGGTCGTAGCCGCCACGGTCGAAAGCGTGGCGGCGCCTTCCCTCCCGCTCCAGACCGCCGCGCCGTCCACGCTACCCATTGCGCCCGCCGATGTCTCCGCCGTCACACTGGCCCCGGCGGTCGAGGCCGAAGCTGCCGGCGTCGCCCTGCGCGTGCGCGCGGACATGGTCGACAACTTCGTCAACGATGCCAGCGAAATCGGCGTGGCCCGCACCCGCATCGAAGGCGAATTGCGCCAGTTGCGTCGCAGCATGCTCGACCTCACCGAAAACGTCATCCGGCTGCGCAACCAGTTGCGCGAGATCGAGATACAGGCCGACGTACAGATGCAGACCCGCATCGCCCAGGCCGAAAGCCGGCACGCCGAGTTCGACCCGCTGGAAATGGATCGTTATACGCGCCTGCAAGAATTGACGCGGATGATGGCCGAGAGCGTCAACGATGTCACCACGGTACAGCAAAACCTGCTGAAGAACCTGGACAGCGCCGACTTCGCCCTACACAGCCAGGCGCGCACCACCCGCGAACTGCAACAGGCGTTGATGCAAGTGCGCATGGTGCCGTTCGACAGTCTCGCCATGCGCCTGTACCGCCTCGTGCGCCAGAGCGCCAAGGAACTGGGCAAGCGCGCCAACCTCGACATACGCGGCGGCGGCATCGAAATCGACCGCAGCGTGCTCGACCACATCGTGGCGCCGCTCGAACACCTGCTGCGCAACGCGCTCGCGCACGGCATCGAGCCGGCGGAAACGCGCCGCGCCCATGGCAAGCCCGAAATCGGACAGATCACGCTCACGGCGCGCCAGGAAGGCAACGAAATCGTGATCGAACTGGCCGACGACGGCGCGGGGCTGAATTTCGACCGCATCATCGAGCGCGCGCGCGAGCGCGGCCTGCTCGGCCCGAACGAAGTCCCCGACGAGCGGCGCTTGACCAACCTGATTTTCGTTCCCGGCTTCTCGACCGCCGAAAAAGTATCGGCGGTTTCCGGTCGCGGCGTCGGCATGGACGTCGTGAAAGCCGAGACCGCCGCGGTCGGCGGTCGCATCGACGTGTCCTCCACGCCGGGAACCGGAACGCTGTTCAGCATCTTCCTGCCGCTCACGCTGGCCGTCACCCAGGCCCTGCTGGTGCGCTCCGGCGGCTACCACTACGCGATCCCGGCAAGCATGATCTCGCAGGTCATGGAACTGAAGGCCGACGCCACCGAGCAGCTACGGGCCGATGGCGGCATCGAATGGCTCGGGCAGCGATATTCCTATCATTACCTGGCGAACCTGCTCGGCGACCGGACAGCCGAGCCGGAAATCGGTCGCTACAGCTGGGTGCTGCTGCTGCATTCCGGCTCGCAAACCCTGGCGCTGCACGTGGACGCCCTGCGCGGACACCAGGAAATCATCGTCAAGAACGCCGGCCCGCAACTGGCCCGCATCGTCGGCATGTCCGGCGCCACCGTGCTCGGTAACGGCGAGATCGTACTCATCATCAACCCGGTCGCCATGGTGAGCCGCGAAATCATCTATGGCCAGACCGTTGCCGGAGACGAAACGTCCTTGACGCCCGCGGCGCTGCCGCCGCCTCACGAGCCGACGGTCATGGTGGTCGACGATTCGCTCACCGTGCGCAAAATCACCAGCCGCATGCTCGAACGCGAAGGCTACCGCGTCATTACCGCCAAGGATGGCGTCGATGCCATTGAATCGCTGATCGACAACATTCCGGACGTGATCCTTTCCGACATCGAAATGCCGCGCATGGACGGCTTCGACTTCGTCCGCAACATCCGCGCCGACGCGCGGCTGAAAGACGTGCCGGTCATCATGATTACCTCGCGGCTGGCGGACAAGCACCGCGATTACGCGATAGAGGTTGGAGCCAATCATTATCTGGGCAAGCCTTATCAGGAAGAAGAACTTCTCGGCCTGATCGCCTCTTATGCACAGCACGACGTTCATCCCGCTTGAGCGCGGGCCGCGCTGATATCGAAGCGCCGCCGTTGTCCACCGCCCATGGCCAATTCGCACGCAACGCAACCTCCATGGCAGCGTAAAATGCGGCCATGGATACCGTTTCGAGCAATCTCACCCACCATTTTCTGATCGCCATGCCCCATATGGCCGATCCACATTTCGCGCGCACCCTGACCTACATCGCCGAACACAACGATCAGGGCGCGCTCGGTCTCATCGTCAATCGTCCGATCGACATGACGCTCGAAACGCTTTTCGAGCGTGTGGAACTCCGGCTGGATGTCGCGGGCTTCAATGCGCAGCCCGTCTATTTCGGCGGCCCGGTACAGACCGACCGCGGCTTCGTCCTCCATCGCCCGACCGGCGACTGGCATTCGACGCTGAAAGTCAACGACGAAATCGGCCTCACCAGCAGTCGCGACATACTGCAAGCCATCGGCAGCCGGGGCGAGCCGCGCGAAGTGCTGGTGAGTCTCGGCTTCGCGGCCTGGACGGCGGGCCAACTCGAACAGGAACTCGTCGATAACGCCTGGCTCACCGTCCCCGCCGACATGTCGATCATTTTCGATCTGCCGTCCGAAGAACGCCTGACCGCCGCCTTGCACAAGCTCGGCATCGATCTTACCCAGCTCAGCGTGGTTGCCGGGCATGCCTGAAGGCGGGCCAGACGCCTCCTCTCTTCCCCATCCCTTGCCGCCGCGCGGCTGTCTTCTCGGTTTCGATTTCGGCCTTGCCCGCATCGGCGTCGCCACGGGCGAACTCGAAACCGGACTTGCCAGCGCGCTCGCCACCGTCGGCGGCGAAGTCCATGCCGCGCGCTTCGCCGCCATCTCTCGCCTGATCGAAGAATGGCGGCCCGTCGCCCTCATCGTCGGCCTGCCCCGCCCGCTCGACGGCGAAGGCGCGCATGCGCTCGAACCGCGCTGCCGGCGCTTCGCCAATCAATTGCATGGCCGCTTCGGTCTGCCGGTGTTTTTCGCCGACGAGCGGCTCAGTTCGGTCGAAGCCGAACGCGGCATGCGCGAAGCCGGCGCGCGGCGCTGGCGCGCGCGCAAAGAAAAGCTCGACGCCGCCGCGGCGCGGCTCATCCTGCAACATTTCCTGGATTCGCATCGACATGCAATTTCCTGACGCGGAAACGCTTTGCCAACATCTGGCCGACCAGATACGCCCGAGCCTCCAGCCGAACACCGTCCTGATCGGCATTCGCACCGGCGGCGAATGGCTGGCGCGCCGGCTGCACACCCTGCTCGGCCTCAAGGAGCCGCCCGGCGCCATCGACATCTCCTTTTACCGCGACGACTACGGCGCGCGCGGGCTGCATGGCCGCCCGCAACGCACCGACATCCCGTTTTCGATCGAGGATGCGGCGGTGATCCTCGTCGACGACGTGCTCTACACCGGCCGCACCACCCGCGCCGCCCTCAACGAAATCTTCGATTTCGGCCGCCCGGCCAGCGTCGAACTGGCGGTGCTCGTCGATCGCGGCGGGCGCGAACTGCCGATCGCCGCCCGCTACTGTGCCCACACCCTGCCCGAACCGCTGCCCGCCTCGCAGAACCTGCAACTGGAACAAACGGAAGACGGCAATCTATCCCTGAGGTTGATCGATGCATAATCCACAGATCAACAGGCATGGCGAACTGCAACATCTGCTCACCCTCGACGGTCTGCCGCGCGAAGTCATCGTCGGCATTCTCGACCACGCCGCGCCGTTCACCGAAGTCGCCGAGCGTGAAGTGAAGAAGCTGCCCCTGCTGCGCGGCAAGAGCATCTTCAACCTGTTCTTCGAGAACTCCACCCGCACCCGCACCACGTTCGAGATCGCGGCCAAGCGCCTGACCGCCGACGTGGTGAATCTCAACGTATCGACCAGTTCCACCGCCAAGGGGGAGAGCCTGCTCGACACCATCGACAACCTCTGCGCGATGCATGCCGACATGTTCGTCGTGCGCCACGCCGCCAGCGGCGCGCCGGTTCTGATCGCCCAGCACCTCCAGGCCGCCGGCCGCGACCACATCCACGTCATCAACGCCGGCGACGGACGGCATGCCCACCCGACCCAGGGGCTGCTCGACATGTACACGATTCGCCACTACAAGCACGACTTCGGCAATCTCGTGATTGCCATCGTCGGCGACGTGCTGCACTCGCGGGTGGCGCGTTCGCAGATCGCGGCGCTCGCCACGCTCGGCGTACCCGAAATACGAGTGATCGGCCCCAGGACTCTGCTGCCGACCGCCATCGACGCGATGGGCGTGCGTACCTTCAGCGACATGCGCGAAGGCTTGCGCGATGTCGACGTCGTCATGATGCTGCGGCTCCAGAACGAACGCATGGCGGGCGCGCTGCTGCCCACGCCGCAGGAGTACTACAAGGTGTGGGGCCTCACGGCGGAGAAGCTCGCCCTTGCCAGGCCAGACGCCATCGTCATGCACCCCGGCCCGATGAACCGCGGCATCGAAATCGATTCCGCCGTGGCCGACGGCGCGCAGGCGGTCATCCTGCCGCAAGTCACTTTCGGCATCGCCGTGCGCATGGCGGTGATGAGCATGCTCGCCGGTCAGTGAGGAAACAGCGATGAAAATCCGCATAGCCAATGGCCGGGTCGTCGATCCCGCGCATCGAATCGACCGTGTCCAGGACGTTTTCATTGCCGGCGGCAAAATCGCCGCCGTCGGCCAGGCCCCCGACGGTTTCGCCGCCGAGCGCACGCTGGCCGCCGACGGCCTCGTCGTCGCGCCCGGCCTGATCGACCTTGCCGCCCGCCTGCGCGAACCGGGCTTTGAATACCGCGCCACGCTCGAATCCGAACTCGAAGCGGCGATGGCCGGCGGCGTCACCAGCGTGGCGATCCCGCCCGACACCGACCCCGTCCTCGACGAGCCGGGCCTGGTCGAAATGCTCTGTTACCGCGCCAAGAAGCTCAACCGCGCCCACATCTACCCGGTCGGCGCGCTGACCATCGCGCTCAAGGGCGAACGCCTCTCCGAGATGGCCGAACTGGTCGAAGCCGGCTGCGTCGCCTTCTCGCAGGCCAACGAACCCATCGTCGACCACATGGTGCTGCTGCGCGCCATGCAGTACGCCGCCACCTTCGGTTTCCGCGTCTGGCTGCAACCGCTCTCGCACTTCCTGACGCGCGGCGGCTTCGCCCACGACGGCGAAGTCGCCAACCGCCTCGGTCTGGCCGGCATTCCCGTGGCCGCCGAAACCGTGGCGCTGTTCGCCTACCTGCAACTGGCCAGGATCACCGGCGCGCGGCTGCACATCACCCGGTTGTCTAGCGCCGAGGGGCTTGCCCTGATCGAACAGGCGCGCGGCGAAGGCATGGACGTCACCTGCGACGTGTCGATCAACCATCTGCATCTGTGCGACCGCGACATCGGCCATTTCAACACCCATTGCCACCTTGTGCCGCCGCTGCGCGGCCAGCAGGACCGCGACGCTCTCGCGCGCGGACTGGCCGACGGACGTATCGATGCGCTGTGCTCCGATCACACGCCGGTCGACGACGATCACAAGCTCAAGCCTTTCAGCGAATCGGAACCGGGCGCGACCGGCCTGGAACTATTGCTGCCACTCACCCTGAAATGGGCCGCGGAATACGAACTGCCATTGCCCGTCGCGCTGGCGCGGATCACCTCGGACGCGGCGCGCCTCGTCGGCATCACCAAGGCCGGGCACCTCGCTCCCGGCGCGCGCGCCGACGTGTGCGTGTTCGACCCGGCGGCCCGCAGCGTCGTCAGCCGCGACAGCCTCAAGAGCCAAGGCAAGAACACGCCGTTTCTCGGCGAGGAACTGCCGGGGCAGGTGCGCTACACGCTGGTGGAAGGGCAGTTGATGTTCGAGCGTTGAAGCTGGCCCGAAGGTCTCGCCGGGCGGGCGGGAGCCGATGCGACCTATCGAAAACCCCGCCTTGAGGCGGGGTTTTCGGTTTTGGAGACGAGCTTCACGCGAAATCAGACATGTTTCCGGCGACGGCGCGCGATGAACCCCACCAGGCCCAGACCGGACAGCAGCATGCCCCAGGTTTCCGGTTCCGGCACCGGCTGGTAGGCGATCTCCACCGAAGCAATCGGAAAGGCGGATTCCCAATCCAAGGCGTCAACCGCGCCATTGTTGAAATAAGCGTAGTATTTGCCGTATACGTCGGTTTCGAGCAACTGCGCCAGGGAGATCGGCCCCAGGCCATCCCCTTCATAGTCGATCCAGGAATTATCGAAATCGAAAATGCCGTAGCGCGACACCGGAATGTCGCCCTTGATGCTGGCGAGCAATGCGTCGGCATCGAAAGGCGCATCGCTGGAAAAATACGCTCCCTCGTCATTAGCATCATAGTATTCATAATAATAGGAATAGACGTAAGGGGGATAAACCCTGCCATCGCTTTCATACTTGTAGCGATACATTACGCCAGTTCCGGGATCTCCGACACTATGAAAGATAGCCTGTAAACTACCATCTTCCCCAAAGTAGTAATCGGACTCGACCGTGCCATTATTGTTACTATATTCATAAGTGCCCCCGTCATGCCAATAACGCGCATCGGTCCCCATATCGGAATAGGGAAACAACCACAGGGAGTTGTTATATGTATCACCATTCCAGGAAGACACCGCGCCGCCCAGGAAACCCAGATCGACTTCCCCGGCGCTGATTTCGCCGGGCAGGTGTACCTCGGTAAAAAAGTTGCGGTCTGCATTCGTATTGCCGATCTCCGGCGTCATCTGCGCGGTTTCGGCGAACACCGGGCCGCCAAACAGGGTGAAAGCGGCGGCAGCGCCCAAGGCGCGTAATGGTTCCCAACGTTTCATGCTTGCATCTCCTTTGAATCTGACGAATAGAGTTGATGTTCGAGTGTTGAAGCCGGCCCGAAAGTCCCGCCGAGCGGGAGCCGATACGGCCAGCGTACCCATCACCTATCGAAAACCCCGCCTTGAGGCGGGGTTTTTGGTTTTGGAGACGGGCTTTACGCAAAATCAGGCATGTTTCCGGCGGCGGCGCGCGATGAACCCCACCAGGCCCAGACCGGACAGCAGCATGCCCCAGGTTTCCGGTTCCGGCACCGACGGGGTAAAGGGATGGTAGGCGATCTCCACCGAGGCTATCGGGAAGGCGGATTCCCAACCCATGCCATCAATCGCGCCACCCATAAAATAAGCGTCGTATTCGCCGTATACGCCGGTTTCGATCAACTGCGCCAAGGAGATCGGCCCCAAGCCGTCCCCTTCGTAATCGATCCAGGAATTCTCGAAATCGAAGATGCCATAGCGTGACGCCGGGATGTCGCCATTGATGCTGGCGAGCAGTGCGTCGGTATCGAAAGGCGCATCGCTGGAACGTTCTTCCTCGCCATCCTTGTTGTATTCATAGAGATAGGAGGCGGCGACGCCATCCCAGTTGCTGTAGGAATATCGCTCGCTTACGCCGGTTCCTGGATTGCTGACATAACGAGTGGCAAAGAGCAAAGCGCCATCTTCCCCAATGTAGTAATTTGAATTGACTACGTCGCCCATACTGTATTCATAATTACCCTCGCTATGCCAGTAACGTGCAACGATTGGGCTGGAATAGGGAACCAGCCACAGGGAGTTTTCATATGTATTGGAATCCTCGATATAGGAGGATCTCACGCCGCCCAGGAAACCCAAATCGGTCTCCCCAACGTTGTACCATGTTTCGCCGTCGAACATCCATCCTTCGCCGGACTGGTGTACCTCGGTAAAAAAATCGCGGTCTGTATACGTATTGCCGATCTCTGGCGTTATCTGCGCGGTTTCAGCGAACGCCGGGCCGCTAAACAGGGCGAAGGCGGCGGCTGCGCCCAAGGCGCGTATCAACGCGCTCCCAACGGCTCCCAACGGCTCCCAACGGCTCCCAACGGCTCCCAACGGCTCCCAACGGCTCCCAACGGCTCCCAACGGCTCCCAACGGCTCCCAACGGCTCCCAACG
>JAISCE010000056.1 GCA_031265765.1 Azoarcus sp. | reverse complement strand
AGGCCAAGTTCACGGCCGACCGCGCGGACTTCATCTTTGAATAATGTCCTGAGCGGTTCGACCAATTTTAAGCGCAAAGTTTTTGACAGGCCGCCGACGTTGTGGTGGCTTTTGATGGTGGCGGCCTTGCGCCCGCCCGCGCCGCCGGATTCGACGACATCGGGATAGATCGTGCCCTGGGCAAGCCAGCGGGCATTGGCAAGTTTTTTCGCTTCCGCCTGGAAAACTTCGACGAATTCCGCGCCGATGATCTTGCGCTTGCGCTCCGGGTCGGCAACGCCCGCGAGCTTGCCCATGAATTGCGCCGAGGCGTCGACATGCACGACTTTTGCATGCAGCCGCCCGGCGAACATCTCCATGACCATGCGCCCTTCGTCGAGCCGCAGCAGGCCATGGTCGACAAAGACGCAGGTGAGCCGCTCGCCAATGGCGCGATGGATGAGCGCCGCCGCGACCGAGGAATCGACGCCGCCGGAGAGGCCAAGCACGACTTCTTCATCGCCGACCTGCTCGCGGATGCGGGAGAGGGCCTCATCGATGTAGCCGCCCATGATCCAGTCGCCGGCACAGCCGCAGACGCCGCGCACGAAACGGGTGAGTATCGCCGCGCCCTGCACGGTATGCGTAACCTCGGGGTGGAACTGCACCGCGTAGTAACCGCGCGCCGCATCGAACATGCCGGCGATGGGACAATGGGGCGTCGAAGCCATCAGGGCAAAGCCGGGCGGGAGCTTCGAGACCTCGTCGCCATGGCTCATCCATGCCTTGAGCATGCCATGCCCTTCGGCGCCGGTGAAATCGGCGATGCCGTCGAGCAAGGAGCCGCGCCCATGGACACGTACCTCGGCATAGCCGAATTCGCGCGTGTCGCTCCAACGGACTTCGCCGCCGAGTTGCACCGCCATCGTCTGCATGCCGTAGCAGATGCCGAGCACTGGCGCGCCCAGATCCCAGACCGCTTGCGGCGCGCGCAACTGGCGATCCTCGTAGGCGCTGGCGTGGCTGCCCGAAAGGATGATGCCTTGCGGGGCGAATTCAAGGATGAAGGCGTCGCTCACGTCGCAGGGATGGATTTCGCAGTAGACGCGGGCTTCGCGCACGCGGCGGGCGATCAGTTGCGTGACCTGGGAGCCGAAATCGAGGATGAGGATTTTCTGGTGCATGGGGTTCGGAAAACAGAATGCGCAGGCGCGGAGAACGGATTTCCACCGCCGCCCGGAATCCATCGGCGCGGCGGACAGGGGGAATATTCAGCCAATCTGGTAATTCGGCGCTTCCTTGGTGATCTGCACATCGTGGACATGCGATTCGCGCATGCCCGCCGAACTGATTTCGACGAATTGCGCCCTGGCATGCATGGCGGCGATGTTTTCGCAGCCGAGGTAGCCCATCGAGGCGCGCAACCCGCCGATCAGTTGATGGATGACCGCCGCCACCGGGCCTTTGTAGGGCACGCGGCCTTCGATGCCTTCGGGCACCAGTTTGTCGATATTCGAGGAACTGTCCTGGAAATAGCGGTCGGCGGAACCTGTTTCCATCGCCCCGAGTGAACCCATGCCGCGATACGCCTTGTAGGAGCGGCCCTGGAACAGCACCGTTTCGCCCGGCGCTTCCTCGGCCCCGGCGAACAGGCCGCCGAGCATCACGCAATCGGCTCCGGCTGCGATGGCTTTGGCGATGTCGCCGGAGAAGCGGATGCCGCCATCGGCAATCATCGCCACGCCGCTGCCCGCCAGTGCGCGAGCAACGAGATCGATGGCGGTAATCTGCGGCACCCCGACGCCCGCCACGATGCGGGTGGTGCAGATCGACCCCGGCCCGATGCCGACCTTGACACCGTCGGCCCCGGCGTCGAGCAGCGCCCGCGCGGCTTCGCCCGTTGCGATGTTGCCGCCCACGACCTCGATTTCCGGGAAATGCTTCTTGACCCAGCGCACGCGGTCGAGCACGCCTTGCGAATGACCATGGGCGGTGTCGACCACGACCATGTCGACGCCCGCATCGGCGAGGCGTTCGGCGCGCTCCTCGGTGCCCGCGCCGACGCCGAGCGCCGCCGCGACGCGCAACCGCCCCAGTCCGTCCTTGGACGCGAGCGGATGTTCGGTGGCCTTCATCATGTCCTTGACCGTGATGAGGCCGGAAAGCTCGCCCGCCTCGTTGAGCACCAGCACACGCTCCAGCCGGTGCTGGCGCAGCAATTCGCGGGCTTCATCGAGACTTGCGCCCTCGGGCACCGTAACCAGGCGCGCTTGCGGCGTCATGATGTCGCGGACGGGCTGGTCGAGCCGGGTCTCGAAACGGGTATCCCGGTTGGTGACGATGCCGACGACCTTGCCGCCTTCGACCACGGGCACGCCGGAAAAACGGTGCCGCCGCTGGAGCGCGATCACATCGCCCACCGTCATCGTGGGCGGAATCGTCACAGGGTCCTTGAGCACGCCGGATTCGTGGCGCTTGACCTTGTGCACCTCGGCAGCCTGCCCGGCGGGGGAAAGATTCTTGTGCACCACGCCAATACCGCCTTCCTGCGCGAGCGCGATGGCAAGCCGCGCCTCGGTGACGGTATCCATCGCCGCCGAGACCAAAGGAATATTGAGGCGGATTTTGCGGGTAATCCGGGTACCCAGGCCCACGTCGCACGGCAGCACCACCGAATGAGCGGGAACGAGAAGAACGTCATCGAAGGTCAGTGCCTTCTGGATCACACGCATGACTTTTTTCCTGTCGGACAAATCGGCATTATACAAAGCCGGCTCCGGGCCGCGTAACCTATGCGGCAGGAACACGGAGCAATTGCACGCCCCCTTGGCGGCATATCCTTCCGCTCCAGCAACGCGGAAGGGGCCGATCCCTACCGCATCGGATCATTCCCCCGGAGGGGGAGATTTCCAACCGGAGATAGTTTTCGATGAAGCATTCCGCCCGGTTCGCCCTGTTCGCGTCCGCCCTGGTTTTCAACCTGTCCGCGGGCGCTGAAATCTACAAATGGACAGACAAGGACGGCGGCACGCATTTTTCGGACATGCCGCCGCCTCAAACCGAAGCCGAAACCTTGAACACGCCCGCCCTGCCCCGGCCCGCACCACCGGATACGCGGAAAAACGCCGCGGAAGACGAAACGGAAACCGACAAAGACAGCGCCGAATCCGCCCCCCCCGCAAGCGCCATCCCCGCCGCCGCGCCCGCCCGGAGTCTTGCCGAACGCGAACTGGAATTCCGCCAGCGCCGCGCCGCCGCCGCCAAATCCCGCGCCAAGGCCGAAGCGGACGCCGCCCTGGCCGATCGCCGCGCGCAAGATTGCCAGCGCGCTCGCGCGCAACACCATGCGCTCGCCAGCAGCCAGCGCGTGGCCCGCCCCACCGCCGACGGCGGCCGGACATTTCTCGACGACGATGAACGGGATGCCGAAATCGCCCGTACCCAGGAATTTATCGACAAGATCTGCACCGGCCAGGCGGGCAATTAGCCCGGATTTCCCATGGGCCGATGGCCGGCGCGGCACGCCGCCCGCTATGCCTCCTGCGCCGGGCCGCCGCCTTTTTTCATCGCCTTGCCTTCTTCGGCGCGCTTTTTGCGCACGGCCTTGGGATCGGCGATGAGAGGCCGGTAGATTTCAACCCGGTCGCCGTTGCGCAGCACCGTATCGGGCCGGGCGGGCCGGGCATGGATGCCGAGCTTGTTGCGGCCCCCGGGGTCGATGTCCGGATACTTGAGCAGCAACCCGGAGGCTTCGACCGCTTCGCGCGCGGTCGCGCCTTCCGGCAGGGAAAGCGGCACCATATCCTGATGGTGCGCCAGGGCATAGACGACTTCGACTTCGATGAATCCGCTCATGTGGACGGCATTCCATAAACCTGGCCCGCGCGCTTGACGAAGGCTTCGACGAAAGTGTTAGCAATATGGTTGAACACGGGGCCGAGCGCCTTTTCGAGCAGCCGGCTCGAAAAAGCATAATGCAGATCGAAATCCACCTTGCACGCGGCCTCGCCCAGCGGCGTGAAATGCCATCCGCCGTCGAGGCGGGAAAACGGGCCGTCCGTGAGGCGTATCAACATCTCGCCGGGATAACGCTTGCGGTTTTCGGTACTGAAGCGGGACTTGATACCGTGGTAATTGATGTGCAGCGTAGCGGCGGTGAACGCATCGTTGCGCACGATCAGGTCGACGCCGCCGCACCACGGCAGGAAACACGGATAATCCTCGCAGCGATCGACAAGGTCGAACATCTGCGCGGGCGTGTATTCGATCAGGACTTTCTTGTGGACATCGGCCATCGGCGCGGCGGTCGAACTGGTAAGATGCGCGATTCTACCGCAAAGCCGGAACCCTCCGCTTCCCGTCCGCCGCCGCCCTTCCCATGAGCATCATCGAAAACCGCAAGGCCCATCACGATTTCTTCATCGAAGAAAGCTATGAGGCCGGACTCGTACTCGAAGGCTGGGAAGTCAAGGCCATCCGCGCGGGCCGCGCCAACATCAAGGAAGCCTACGTCATCGTCCGCGGCGAGGCGCTTTTCATCCTCGGCATGCACATCACCCCGCTGGCGAGCGCCTCGACCCACGTCAATGCCGATCCCGTCCGCACCCGCAAGCTCCTGCTGCACGGCAAGGAAATCGCCCGCCTGATCGGCAAGGTCGAACGCGCCGGTTTCACGCTCGTACCGCTCGACCTGCATTTCGTCAACGGACGCATCAAGGCCGCGATCGGGCTGGCCAAGGGCAAAAAACTCTACGACAAGCGCGAAGACGAGAAAAAGCGCGACTGGGAGCGGGAAAAGGCGCGCCTGATGCGCAAGCCGGCCTGAGCGCCGCGGCTCATGCCTAGTCCTCGGACGGCGTCCGCCAGTTTCTGCTGGATCGTCTTGAATTTCTCCTCATAGCGACCTGCCTCAGAAAACTCACGATCTCTGCTCTTCCGAAAACCGACTCTTCTTCATTTCCGCTCCTTCTTGCCCTTGGGCGGACTCTACTATCGACTGGTACTTGGTTTGGGGGGCAGGTCACTGCCTGCCATAGCAACCACAAACTATTACAGCCATAATCTATACCTCCATCCAATCATGACCATTCAATCATATGAAAGGCCGATCAGAAGCTGTAACTTGGTAATGCA
This sequence comes from Azoarcus sp., assembly GCA_031265765.1. Classification (GTDB taxonomy): domain Bacteria; phylum Pseudomonadota; class Gammaproteobacteria; order Burkholderiales; family Rhodocyclaceae; genus WRNU01. The sequence continues at coordinate 1,042 of JAISCE010000056.1, read as the reverse complement.
TCGTTTCTATAAAAGAGTACGAATCTTTCGACGAAAATCAATCTGGCTTTTATCGCCAATGGGTAATCCTTCAGGCTCATTTAAGGCTCCGTATCCAGTTCTCAAAATTAATACGCTGCTCTTCTACTGAGCAAACTTGATCGACAGATGTAGGGCCAAATGCATCTACCAAGTCCTTTCTCTCAGCTTGTATGCCATATTTTAGCAAGTAGACAACTTTTCCTCCGCCCATGTTGCGCGCCATTCTTGATGGATATGCGTCGCGTCGTGCCGCATTACAAAGCAAATTATAGCCATCCTTTTCAAGATGGAGACGAAACTGTATCAAAGCGGAAAATAGATCACTATCCTTAAAGGATAATGAGCCAAAGCGTTGACTATGCACTTGTATTTCACTGGGCGCTTCCGGCGAAAATTCGATCTCACAAGACTCTTTCACAAGGAAGGGCGAGATAATTTCTGTGTGGAATTTGGGCATATTTACACCGTTAGTTGAACGAAGGGTTTTTGATAAAAGGTCCAGTAAATTTTCCATTTCCGGACACTTGACGGGCACCCATAATATCTCCTGGTTTAATTCCATTTGGAACAGCTATTTCCAACTCATTTGGAAACGGACTCTTGCTTCCCAATGTGGTGTTTACATCTATTCCATTTGATTGGCCACGAATAGTATAAACGTATCCATCAGTGAAGTCACGTGCCACAGCTGAAGATTTTGAAGTGGAAACATAAATACTCGGCCTGTTTGATAGTGCGTACTCATAAAGGTCTGTATTTGTGCCTTTTGGCTGAAAACCTTCTTTAAAAATCGTCGCTGGAGGTCTGTCATCGCCACGGAAGACAAAACCTGCATTCTTTTTAGATCCAAAACAGCTCCACCCCCACGGATCAACCCACCTATCCGCATTAGGCGCGAACGCATAAAGATTGCTCCCCCCCCACAACCCAATCGGATCTTCACTAATGAACCGCCCGATATCCGGATCATAATACCGGAACGTATTGTAATACAACCCCGTTTCCACATCCTCGTACTGCC
>JAISCE010000045.1 GCA_031265765.1 Azoarcus sp. | reverse complement strand
GCGAGCAAGCGAGCAAGCGAGTACGGCTGCAACGAAGAATAAAGCCCCTCATGACAAAGTGCCTTGAGTCAATGACCGCCGTACCCTATCGCGGTTTTATGTAGCTCGTCAATATCTTCATGCTGAATATTCAAAAACGTTGGTATTTCGCAAATACCGCTCGGGCAGGCTACAATGCGTTTTGCCGCTTGCCCCGAGTTCGAGATGAACAAGCCCTTCCTGTCGCTCAAATGCGATGTAATCTTTGTGCGACGTGAAGTCGCTTGTTTTATTGCTTCGCCACCTTGGCGGAAGGAAGCCTGATGTTCCGTCTGCAGGCCTTCCTCGCGCATCAGGCGCGCCACGCGCCGATGACCTACGGCATGTCCTCCGGCGCGTAGCCCGCGCACCTGGCAATGACGCTCGAAAGAATACTGTTGTCCGGCATCCGGCATACATCTACAATATTCGGCGGACAATCCTCCGAAAAAATGCATGTACTGGTATCTCATCCAAACCAAACCCCGCCTGGAAAAATACGCGCTGGAAAATCTCGAACGGCAAGGCTACGAGTGCTATCTGCCGCGTCTTCCCGCCGAAAAGCTGCGCCGGGGCAAGCTCGCAATCGTCAACATCCCCCTGTTTCCACGCTACCTGTTCATCCGCCTCGGGACGAACACATCGGACAAAAGCTGGGCTCCGATCCGCTCGACCAAAGGCGTCAGTACCTTGGTGCGCTTCGGAAACGACCCCGCCAAGGCGGACGACGAGCTGATCGCCTTGCTGAAATCCCACGAAAGCGTGCGGCAAGACGCACCGGAACGCCTGTTCGAGCAAGGCGAGCGCGTCCTGCTGACCGAAGGCCCCTTCGCGGGCATCGAAGGCATCTATCAAATGACCGATGGCGAACACCGCGCCATGGTACTCATCGAACTGCTGGGCAAATCGGCCTCCTTGCGCATCGAAATAAAAGGGGTGCGCAAAACCGGTAAATAGTGCCAAAACATATTCATTACATTTATTTTCACTCGCCTGTCCAAGCATAGTACACTCATCGACCCAGGTGCGCCTCGCCTATATGTCATCATAAGAATCCAGGCGCGCTTGTCGATTGCGTAACGGCAAGGCGGTAGCATGCCTGGACGTTTCGATTCAAAAACCCCGATCGCCGCTTTTCCTTCTCACACTCATCGGCAATTTGCGCCCCCTCTCAATATGAAGATCGCCATGCCCGTCCCTGAGATGAGTGCCATATGTGTGGACTGACAGGATATTGGCAGCCAGCAGGGCAAAAAGCGCCAATTTCCGCTTTGGAGATGCAGGCGCGGAAAATGGCTGCGGCCATGATACACCGCGGCCCGGACGACCAGGGGATTTGGGGAGACGAGGAGACAGGCATCGTATTGGCGCACAGGCGTCTCTCGATCCTGGATCTTTCGCCGCAAGGGCATCAGCCCATGCATTCAGCCTGTGGCCGTTATGTCTTGAGCTTCAATGGTGAAATTTATAATTTCACGGAATTGCGGAACGAACTGGACAAAAATGGAAAAGCGCCTTCTTGGCATGGCCATTCGGATACGGAAATCATGCTGGCCGCATTTGCCGCATGGGGTATCGAGGCGGCGCTCAAAAAATTCACGGGCATGTTCGCTTTTGCCCTCTGGGATCGAAAAGATCGCATCCTGACCCTGGCGCGCGATCGCCTGGGCGAAAAACCGCTTTATTACGGCTGGCAAAACAACGTTTTCCTGTTCGGTTCGGAACTAAAGGCATTGCGTGTACATCCAGCATTCCGGGCGGAAATCAACCGTGAGGCGCTGACACTTTTTTCAAGACATAATTACATCCCCGCGCCCTACTCCATCTATCGCGATATTTATAAATTAACGCCGGGATCTTATTTAAGCTTGCGCATGGGCGAAAAAGAAGCCCAAGCAAAAACTTACTGGTCATTGAAAACAGCGGCGGAAACAGGATATGAACATCCTTTCCTGGGCCGGGATGAAGAAGCAATCGATACACTGGAGTATTTACTGGAGCGCGCCATCCAGAATCAGCAGGTCGCCGATGTGCCTTTGGGCGCATTTCTTTCCGGTGGCATCGATTCCTCTACAATCGTTGCGTTGATGCAGGCAAACAGCACTCGTCCGGTTAAAACATTTACCATTGGATTTCACGAAGCCGCTTATAATGAAGCGGAACATGCCAAGGCTGTAGCAAAGCACCTGGGCACAGAACACACAGAAATTTATGTTTCACCACAGGATGCCCTGGATGTAATTCCGGCCTTGCCGCGAATCTATGACGAACCGTTTTCCGACAGTTCCCAGATTCCAAGCTTCCTGCTTTCCCGTTTGGCGCGTTCACACGTAACAGTGAGTCTTTCCGGCGACGGCGGCGACGAATTGTTCGGCGGCTATAACCGTTATTTTTGGGCGTCCTCCATCTGGCGGCGTCTGGGATGGATGCCCCAAAATCTACGCGCGGCGCTGGCGGGCGCGTTGACCCGGTTGCCGCCACAGAGTTGGAACAATTTTTTCCGCGCCCTCGACCGCCTGTTGCCAAAGCGGTTTCACTACGCCAATCCGGGCGACAAATTGCACAAGGCAGCGGAAATCCTGGCGGCAAAAACACCGGAAGAAATATATCTGGGGTTGGTTTCGCACTGGAAAGCCCCCTCCCGCTTGGTCAGGGATGGAGAAGAACCTCAAAGTATTCTGACCGATCCGGCACGACAGGCGACCCTGCCCGATTTCCAGGCGCGTATGATGTATCTGGATGCGATCACCTATCTACCCGATGACATTCTGGTCAAAGTGGATCGGGCGAGCATGGCGGTAAGTCTGGAAACCCGTGTGCCCATGCTGGATCATCATCTTGTCGAATTTGCCTGGCGCTTGCCCCTGCACATGAAGATACGCTCGGGCCAGGGAAAATGGCTGTTGCGGCAAGTTCTTTATCGTCATGTGCCGAAGGATCTCATAGAACGGCCTAAAATGGGGTTTGGCATTCCTGTTGACCAATGGCTGCGCGGCCCATTGAAAGCTTGGGGCGAATCCTTGCTCAACCCGGAACGTCTGATAAGGGAAGGTTTCTTCCATACAGACCCTATCGAACGGAAATGGCACGAACACCAAACAGGGCAACGCAACTGGTCGTATTATCTATGGGATATATTGATGTTCCAGTCTTGGCTGGAATGTCAACAGGGCTCATGAATACACCTCGCCTTCTCTTTGTAATCAACGATGCAGCCTATTTCCTTTCTCATCGCCTGGCAATAGCCTTGGCGGCACAGGAGGCAGGATTTGAAATACATGTGGCGACGCCGGATAGTATGGAGACAGCCAATGTACGCGCGCATGGATTCAGCTATCATCCATTGCCACTGACGCGAAGCAGTGCCAATCCTTTTTCGGAAATTTCGACCATTTGCACCTTGATTCGGCTTTTTCGATACATAAAACCCGATTTATTGCATCTGGTTACGATAAAACCCGTCATTTATGGCGGTATTGCGGCCCGGTTATCGGGGGGGGCTGCCATAGTCGCGGCAGTGCCGGGTCTGGGTTTCGTCTTTTCCCAGCGGGGCTTCAAGGCAAATGTAATCAGGTTCCTGGTCGGCCGGCTTTACCGCATAGCCTTGGGAGGGAATCGATTGCGCGCGATTTTCCAGAACCCGGACGATGCTGGGCGTATCGCGCGCCTGGCTGCTCTATCGGCAGAACAGATTTGCCTGATTCGCGGTGCAGGCGTGGATTTGACAACTTATGCCGCCAGCCCATTACCGGAAGAAATACCGCTGGTCGTACTGGCCGCCCGCATGCTGAAAGATAAGGGAGTCGTGGAATTTGTCGAAGCGGCGCGCCTGTTACGGCAAAGCGGATGCAACGCGCGTTTTGCATTGGTCGGGGAACCTGATCCGGGCAATCCGGCCTCATTGATGAAGGCGGACATCGCGCAATGGCTTGCCGAGGGTACGGTGGAATATTTTGGATATCGTTCCGATATCCCGGAAATATTGAAAGCATCTTCTTTGGTTGTACTGCCCTCTTACCATGAAGGAATGCCCAAAGTATTGCTCGAAGCGCAAGCCTGCGGACGCGCTGTAATCACTACCGATGTGCCGGGCTGCCGCGACGCCATTACCCCAGGGGTCACGGGTCTGCTCGTGCCGCCCCGTGACGCCCCCGCTCTGGCGGGAGCAATAAATACCCTGTTGGACGACAGGGATCGCTTGCAAACAATGGGTAAGGCAGGACGCGCCCTGGCGGAAAAAGCCTTCGATGTCCGCTATGTCGTCGCGCAGCACATGGAAATCTACCGATCGCTGACAAGCAAGGACTCTGTCATCTGAAGCGGTTCGCCATGGACTCGACGGAACCTGCCGCTTCCCGGCATCATAAAACCTGTCTTGACCCGTTACCTGCACGGGAAGCGTAATATACGTTCCCAAAATGCAAGTCGTCCAGACAATCCAAACAGGAGACAATATCATGGCGCAGCTACCCGTCATTCCGCATCTGGCCGACAAAGACCCCGTGGAAACACTGGAGTGGGTGGATGCGCTCGCCGCTGTCATCGAAAGGGAAGGCGCGGAGCGTGCGCATTACCTGATCGAATCGCTAATCGCCACGGCGCGCGAGGCAGGAGCGGAAATCCCTTACAGCGCCACGACGGAATATATCAATACCATCCCGCCCGACCGGCAGCCGCGCTATCCCGGCAACCCGGACATGGAAATCAAAATCCACTCCTACATTCGCTGGAATGCGATGGCGATGGTGGTACGCGCGAACAAACATACCAATGTCGGCGGGCATATCGCTTCGTTCGCTTCCGCCGCCGCGCTCTACGATGTGGGTTACGCGCACTTCTGGAAAGCGCCGTCCGAACATTCAGGCGGCGATCTCATTTTCTTCCAGGGGCATTCCATACCCGGTGTCTATGCGCGCGCCTTTCTTCTCGGGCGGCTTACGGAAGAACAATTGGACAATTTCCGCCAGGAAACCGGCGGCAAGGGAATTTCTTCCTATCCGCATCCATGGTTGATGCCGGATTTCTGGCAGTTTCCCACTGTTTCGATGGGGTTGGGACCGATCCAGGCGATTTACCAGGCCCGTTTCATGAAATATCTCGCCAGCCGCGGCCTGATCGACGCTGCCGATGCGGCGCAGCGCAGAGTATGGGCCTTTCTCGGCGACGGTGAAACGGACGAGGTGGAAGCCTTGGGCGCCATCGACATGGCGGGCCGGGAAAAACTGGACAATCTGATTTTCGTCATCAATTGCAATCTGCAAAGGCTCGACGGGCCTGTGCGCGGCAATGGCAAGATCATCCAGGAGTTGGAGGCGCTTTTCCGGGGGGCAGGCTGGAACGTCATCAAGGTGATCTGGGGCACGCATTGGGATGCACTGCTTTTGCGCGATAAAAAAGGTATTCTCAAGAAGCGCATGATGGAAGCCTGCGACGGCGAATACCAGACGTTCAAGGCGAAAAACGGCGCTTACGTGCGCGAGCATTTTTTCAATACTCCCGAACTGAAAGAACTGGTCGACGACTGGACGGATGACGATATCTGGCAATTGAATCGTGGCGGGCACGATATTTTCAAGGTCTTTTCCGCTTATACCGCCGCAGTGAATCATAAAGGGCAGCCTACCGTGGTGCTGGCAAAAACCATCAAGGGTTTCGGCATGGGCACGGCGGGAGAAGCGATGAATATATCGCATCAGCAAAAGAAAATGGACCGGGATGCCATCGCCCGTTTCCGCGACCGTTTCCATTTGCCGGTTTCCGACGAGGATCTGGAAAAACTGCCGTATCTCTCTTTCCCCGAGGATTCGGCGGAATCCCAATATATGCAGAAGTGCCGCGCCGAACTGGGCGGCTATTTGCCGCAACGGCGCAGGAAGGCCGCGCCGCTGGCCGTGCCGCCGCTTTCCGCGTTCGATGCGCTTCTGAAGGCATCGGGCGAGGGACGCGAACTTTCCACCACGATGGCGCTGGTGCGCATCATGAACATGCTGTTGCGGGATAAAGGCATTGGCCGCTATGTCGTACCCATCGTGCCGGATGAGTCGCGCACTTTCGGGATGGAGGGCATGTTTCGCCAATACGGCATTTGGAACCAGGAAGGCCAGAAATACGTGCCGGAAGACCATGACCAATTGATGTTCTACAAGGAATCCAAAACCGGCCAGATTTTGCAGGAAGGTATAAACGAAGCGGGCGCGATGAGCGATTGGATCGCCGCCGCCACGTCGTATTCGGTGCATGGCGTACAGATGCTTCCTTTCTATGTCTGCTATTCCATGTTCGGCATCCAGCGCACGATGGATCTCGTATGGGCCGCTGGCGACCAGCGTTCGCGCGGCTTCCTGGTCGGCGGCACGGCGGGCCGCACGACCCTGAACGGCGAAGGCTTGCAACATGAAGACGGTCACAGCCTCGTGCTCGCCAATCTGATTCCCAATTGCGTGAGTTACGACCCGGCTTTCCAATACGAAGTGGCGGTCATCGTACAGGATGGCTTGCGCCGCATGCACGCGGAGCAGGAAGATGTGTTTTATTACCTTACGGTAATGAACGAGAATTACGAGCATCCCGAAATGCCCCCGGGCGCGGAAGCCGACATCGTCAAGGGGATGTATCTTTTCAGGAAAGGCGGCGCATCCCAAGGACCGAGGGTGCAGTTGCTCGGTTCCGGCAGCATTTTCCGCGAAGTCATCGCCGCCGCCGATCTGCTCGAAAAGGATTGGGGCGTGGAGGCCGATCTCTGGGGCTGTCCCGGCTTCAATGTACTGACCCGCGAAGGACAGGATATTGCACGCTGGAATCTGCTGCATCCGCTGGAAACGCCGAAAGTCCCGCATGTCGGAAAATGCCTGGATGCCATGGAAGGCCCGGTGATCGCCGCGACCGATTACGTGCGGCTTTACGCCGAACAGATCCGGCCCTTCATCGACCGGCGCTACGTGACATTGGGCACGGACGGTTTTGGGCGCTCGGATACGCGGGCGGCGCTGCGGCGCTTTTTCGAGGTCGACCGCCATTGGGTGACGGTCGCGGCGCTGAAGGCGCTCGCCGATGAAGGAATGCTTGCGCGCGAGAAAGCCGCGGAAGCCATCGACAAGTATGGGCTGGATGCGGACAAACCCAATCCCGTGGGAATGTGAGGAGGAATGGCCGGGATGACCGCCTTCGATCGGGATGTAATATCCTGTCCCGCGACACAAGACAACTGCGCGCAACCGCCCCGAGGAGACTGACCATGAGAACACTTACCGTCATCAAGGTGCCCGACATCGGTGATTTTTCCGACGTGCCTGTCATCGATATCTTTGCGAAGCCCGGCGATACGGTAGCGATCGACGATGCGCTCGTGACGCTGGAATCCGACAAGGCAACGATGGATGTGCCCGCCACCGCCGGCGGCGTGGTGAGAGAAGTGCTGGTCAGGCTGGGTGACAGGGTTTCCGAAGGCAGCCCCTTGATCCGCATGGAAATCGGCGCGGCGGTGGATGCGCCCTCCTCCGCCGCGCCGCCGGCGCATGCGGTCGATGAAGAAATTCCCGCCGCTGCCCCGGCGGGTGCGACATCGGCCAGCCTGCCGCCGGTTCCGCCTCTGGGCGGCGAAGTCCATGCTTCTCCTTCCGTGCGCGCCTATGCCCGCGAACTGGGCGTCGATCTCTGCAAAGTCGCGCCCAGCGGCCCCTATGGACGCATCCTCAGGGAAGATGTAACCGCCCATGTCAAGGGCGTATTTACGACGAATGTGACAACGAGCGCGCCGCCAATCGCATTGGGCGGCGGATTCGCTCCCCTGTCCTGGCCGCAAACCGATTTCTCCCGATTTGGCGAAACCGAACTGCGGTCTTTATCGCGCATCAAAAAAATTTCCGGCCAAAATCTTGCCCGTAACTGGGTAATGATTCCCGCCGTGACCTACCACGAGGACGTCGATATCACCGACCTGGAAGCCTTCCGTATCCAGATCAACAAAGAAAACGAAAAAAACGGCGGCATGAAGCTGACTTTGCTGGCTTTTCTCATCAAGGCAAGCGTCAAGGCCCTGCAAAAATTCCCCGAATTCAATAGCTCGCTGGATGGCGGCAATATCGTTCTGAAAAAATATTTCCACATCGGCTTTGCCGTCGACACATCGAACGGCCTTGTAGCGCCTGTACTCAAAAACGCCGACAAGAAAAGCATTTGCGAGATCGCGGCGGAAACCGGCGATCTCGCCAGACAAGCCCGCGAAGGCAAGTTGAAACCCGCCGACATGCAGGGCGCGAGCTTCACCCTCTCCAGCCTTGGCGGCATTGGCGGCGCCTATTTTTCCCCCATCGTCAACGCGCCGGAAGTGGCGATCCTGGGCATCAACAAATCGGCGGTCAAACCCGTGTGGGACGGCAAAGCATTCCAGCCCAGGCTGATCCTGCCGCTCTCGCTCACTGCCGACCACCGCGCAATCGACGGCGCGCTGGCAACGCGGTTCAACGTGTATCTCGCGCAATTGTTGGCGGATTTCCGGCGGGTGACACTCTGATCGTCGATTGAGGCAGATTTGCCCCCCCTCCCGAAAACGCCGGAGCGGCAGGCATGAATCATTCCGACGCCGCGAGTCTGCTACTATCCCCACAAGATCGACGCCAATCGGGCGCGAATGCGGAGAGCTTGCGATGGGGTATTTCGATAAACTGAAAAAAGCCATGTCCGGCTTCTTCCCCGTACAAACGCGGGAAGACAAGGACGCCAAGGCGGCAGAAAGCGTTGCCGGCCCGCGCGGTTTACCCAATATCCACGTCCTCGCCACCGGCGGCACGATCGCGGGCAAACAGGCAAGTGCGGGGCCGCATTATCACGCGGGCGAACATGGCATCGAGGCGCTGCTCGGCGCCGTACCGACCGTGCGCGGCCTGGCCAACATCAGCAGCGAGCAGGTGACGAACATCGGCTCGCAGGACATGGACGAAAAAACCTGGCTCAAGCTCGTGCACAGGGTCAATGAGCTGCTCGCGCGCGCGGATGTCGATGGCATTATCATCACCCATGGCACCGACACGCTGGAAGAAACCGCCTGCTTCCTCGACCTGACGGTGCCAAGCGGCAAGCCTGTCGTGCTGGTGGGTGCGATGCGGCCCGCCGACGCGGTCGGCGCCGACGGGCCGGCCAACTTGTTCGATGCCGTGGTCGTGGCCTCCAGCCCCGATTCCGCCGCGCGCGGCGTGCTGGTCGCCATGAACGGCAACGTGTTCGAGGCGCGCGATGTCACCAAGGTATCGACCACGGCAGTGCAGGCGTTCGCCGCGCCGAATTTCGGGCCGCTCGGACAGGTACACGACGGTCGTGTTTTTTACTGGCGCCGCTCCGACCGCGCTTCGGCGCGTCAACAACCTGAATTCGATGTTTCCGGCCTGGACAAGCTGCCTGCTGTCGGAATCGTCTATGGTCACGCCAATGCCCCGGCGTTACCGGTAACGGCGCTGGTCGAGGCGCAATACCGGGGTATCGTCTCCGCTGGCGTAGGCAATGGCAACCTTTACCACGAAGTGCTTGCCGCACTCGCCGATGCCGCCAGCCGCGGCATTGCCGTGGTGAGATCTTCCCGCGTCGCCGCCGGGCCGACGATGCGCGGCATCGAACTGGACGACGCCCGTTATGGTTTCATCGCCGCCGGCACGCTCAATCCCCAGAAAGCGAGAGTGCTCCTGCAATTGGCATTGACCAGGACGCAGGAACCAGGCGAAATCCAGAAGATGTTCGATTACTGCTGAAAGCGGTTGCCGCTCATTTTGCTGCGCCGGCCAGCCGTTGCCAGATATCCACCGTCAGCGCCGCCGTATTCATGCTGTAGAAATGCAGCCCCGGCGCGCCGCCATGCAAAAGCTTCTCGCACAAACGGGTAACGACATCCACCCCGAAAGCGCGGATGGAAGCGGCATCGTCGCCATGGCTCTCGAACGTCTTTCGCATCCATCGCGGAATATCCGCGCCGCAGGCATCCGAAAAACGCGCGAGCCTGGAAAAATTCACGATAGGCATGATGCCGGGAATGATGGGAATATCCACGCTCAAAGCGCGGACTCTTTCCACGAAATAAAAATACGCATCGGCATTATAAAAATACTGTGTAATCGCGGCATTCGCCCCGGCCTGCACCTTTCGGGCGAAATTCTGTAAATCGGTTTCCGGACTCTTGGCTTGCGGGTGCCATTCCGGATAAGCGGCGACGATGATCTGAAAGGCATCTCCCGTCTCGGCGCGAATGAATTCGACCAATTCATTCGCGTAGCGAAACTCACCGGGATCGACCATGCCGGAGGGTAAATCGCCGCGCAAGGCCACGATGCGGCGGATACCGGCTGCGCGGAATTCGGCGAGCGATTCCCGGATGCCCGCCCTGGTGGAACCGATACAGGACAAATGCGGCGCGGCGTCGAAATTCGCCGCCATGATTTCCTTTACGATGGCGGACGTGCGTTCGCGAGTGGAGCCGCCCGCGCCATATGTGACGGAAAAAAACACCGGTTCCAGCGCCGCGAGTTTTTCGCGCTCCGTGCGCAATTTGGCAAGACCCTCGCCGGTCTGCGGTGGAAAAAGCTCGATGGAAAGCGCAGTGGTCATGAAGAAATCCAGATAAAAAATTCGCGGTTGCCGTCACTGCCCGCGATGGGGCTATTAAACCAGCCGCGCACCTTCAATTGCAAGGCATGGGCGCATGCCCGCATCCGCCTTTCCACGTCGGCGTAAAGCGCCGGATCGCGCACGATGCCGCCTTTGCCGACGCTCCCCGGCCCAAGCTCGAACTGGGGTTTGACAAGCAACAGCATCTCCCCTTTCATGCCGAGCAAAGCAGGCAGGTGAGGCAGCACGAGGGTGAGGGAAATAAAACTGACATCAGCCACGATCAGGTCGAACCCCGCGCGAGGCATGGCGGCTCCCAGCTCGGCGGCTGTGAGCGCCCGGCAGTTGATACCCTCGAACGCGATCACGCGCGCATCTTTCGCCAAACGGGGATGCAATTGCCCATGCCCCACATCCACGCCCACGACCCGCGCCGCGCCCGCTTGCAGCAGGCAATCGCTGAACCCGCCCGTGGATTGGCCGACATCGAGGCAAACCCGCCCGGCTACCGGCAAGCCGCTTTCCCGTAAAGCCCCCGCAAGCTTCCGTCCGCCGCGAGAGACGTAAACGTTCTCGTCCGGCATGGCCAGCGTCAGACTGGTTCCGGCGGGCAATTCCTGCGCGGGTTTCGAGACGGCTCCACCCTCCCAGGCAACGCGCCCTGCCCTGATGAAACCCTGTGCCTCGGTACGGGAAGCGGCAAGCCCTTGCTGGACAAGCAATACATCGGCGCGCGATATACCGGAGCCGCGTCCGGCCTGGGGCGTCGGCGCCGAACGCGGCTTCGTCTGGCGGGCGTGGAAAGAATTCATGCTCATGGCACAGCGGATTTATCCGGCTTTTCGGCGGGCCGACAGGATACCTGTCTTTGACCGGGCGTTTCGCTGTACAGGCAACGAAACGCCCATCAATGACGAACACCTTCCGCCAGCAATTCTTCGAGAAAATGCCCATGACGGTTCGCCTTGGTGCGCAGGTAGTTGCGGTTCTGGTCTGTCAACTGCCCGAAAAGGCCGCGACGCCGGACAATGTCGATGCCCGCCTCGCGCAGCGCGCAGACTTTTCCCGGATTGTTGGTCAAAAGTTCGATACGGGAAATGCCAAGTACAGCGAGCATTTCGCGCGCGGCGTGGTAATCGCGCTCATCCTTGTCAAAACCGATGACCTGATCGGCGTCGATGGTGTCGAGTCCGTCATCTTGCAGGCAGTAGGCGCGCAGTTTGTTGGCAAGGCCGATGCCTCGCCCTTCCTGGGCGAGATAGAGTACGACGCCGCCGCCCAATTCGCCGATCGCGCGCAGGCTGTTGCGCAGTTGCGCACCGCAATCGCAACGCTGGCTGCCGAATAAGTCGCCGGTCAGGCAGGCGGAATGCACCCGCACCGGCACATCTCCGGGCCAATTCCTGCGCTCGCCAAGCAAAACCGCGACGTGTTCGCGGCTGCCGTTTTCCTCGCGGAACACGATGAGATGCGCATCGCCCAGTCCGGACAAGGGCACCCTCGCTTCGCTCACCCGGTCTACCCTGCCCGGCCCGTTCTCGCACAATCCGATTGCCGCCGAAACCGGCGATGCCAATAACTCACCCTCCGCGCACAGACGCGCAATGGCGTCGCGCCGCGCCGGGGCAACCGCGAAAACGAGAGCCGACGGAATCAACTGCGCTCGCCGCATCAAGAGCAGGGCCGCGCGCTCGGCCTCGTTCAGCGGCGCAAGCCCCGACGGCAGGCTCGCGCCGCGCACGATCGCATGGCGCAGAACATCTTCCGCTTCCGGCAGGCTGGCAAAAGACAGGCGCGCACCGATTTCGTCGCAGGCAATGCCCAGGCTCGCCAGACGATGAAACGACAAGACCTGCACCGGTATGGCACCGCTTTTCGCGGCGGCGCCGGCCAGCGTGGCGGCATTCACGCCTTCGACCGGCGCAACCAGATATGCGGCTTCGCCGGTCGCATCGCGCAAAATCACCGGTAAACCGCGGCGCAGATCGAAAACGAGCCGTTCGGCATGACGCATGATGACCTCCTCGGGGGTGCGCCGTCACAAGAATATTGGAGCCGATTTGTTTTGCGTTTTTTCCGCTGGCGCCGACAGGCGAACGGCAAGCAATCAACGGCTGGCATTCATGCTTGTCGCGCCAGCACTTTCGAGAAGGGTTTTGCGCCCATCCCGAAGCATCATCGGCTTTTGCGACGAAAACGCCCGGCCATCCCGCCGGGCGTCATGCCGCTCATGATAATACCGGCGGACTCGATGCGTCGATACCCTGGAATGGCCAGTGGAACAATACTTTGCGGATTTCCATGACAATTGGCATGAGGCAGTGCTGTCGCCGTCATGTCCGGCCAATCGATATTTACTGATTCTTTTGGCGCGAAAGCGCCAGCCCGCCGGGCTGGACGCCGGGAACATGGTCGAAAAAGCAGGCGGGAGAAGCGGAAATCAGGCGGAAATCCGTACCGTCGAAGGATCGGCCTGCCCGGCGGGCCGGTTGGCCGCGTTTTCGAGGTAGCGTTTCACTGCCTCCTGGCCCGTTACCGTGGCAGAGGAGACATCCTTGTCTTGCGCACGATCGGTCCGCGCGACGGCATCGGGAGTTTGCACAGGTATTGCAGGCTCGGTGCCTGTGGGACGCATCGGCGGCGCTTCACCCCGTACCGCGGCATGCGCTCCGGGACTGATATCGACTTGCACCGAGGAGCGTTCCGGCGTCTGCCCCTCGGGAGCGAGCGTCCGGGCATCTTCCCGTTCGCGCGGTGACACGAGCGCCTGGGCGCGGACACCCTGCGCATTATCGAGTCCGATGGGCGGAAGCCGTAGCGAGGTGTCCATGGTCGTCTCCTTGTTTTGCGCCAAGCGCGCCCACAGGGGCGCTATGCCGGCGTGCCATCAAAGTGTAGACCGTGGGCACAACGAAGAGCGTGAAGAAAGTACCGAGCAGGAGTCCGCCGACGATCACCCAACCGATCTGCTGGCGGCTCTCGGCTCCGGCGCCAGCGGCGAACGCAAGCGGAATCGCGCCCAGGGCCATCGCGCCCGTGGTCATGAGGATCGGGCGCAACCGCAGGACGGCGGCTTCGATCATCGCTTCGCGCGCGCTTTTGCCCGCCGCGCGCAGTTGGTTGGCGAATTCGACGATGAGAATGCCGTGCTTGGTGATGAGGCCGATCAGCGTGACGAGTCCGATCTGGCTGTAGACGTTGAGCGTGCCGCCGGTGATCCACAATGCGCCCAGGGCGCCCGCCATCGACAGCGGCACGGTGAGCATGATGATGAAGGGATCGATGAAGCTCTCGAACTGCGCCGACAGTACGAGGTAGATGAAGGCAAGCGCAAGGACGAAGGTGAGCGCGAGGCTGGCCGAACTGGTCCTGAATTCGCGGGACATGCCATCGTAATCCGTGGAAAAGCCGGGGGGCAGGATGCGTCCGGCGGTGTCTTCCATCCAGGCAAGCGCCTCGCCCAAGGCAAAACCGGGAGCGAGGTTGGCGGTGATGGTCACGGCGCGGCGCTGCCCGAAGTGGTTGAGTTCGCGCGGACTGACCGTTTCCCGCACGGTGACGAGGTTGGAGAGCGGCACCATCTGGCCGCCCTTGCCGCGCACGAAGATGTCGTGGATGTCGCGCGGGTCGACGCGGTCGCCGGCATCGACCTGTACCATGACATCGTATTGTTCGGCGTCCTGTTTGTAGCGCGTCACCTGGCGGCCCCCGAGCATAGTTTCGAGCGTGTGGCCGATGACGTCGATCGAGATGCCGAGATCGGCGGCCTTGTCGCGGTCGACGGATACCGCCAGTTCCGGCTTGGTGAGCTTGAGGTCGGTATCGGGCGACATGAAGCCCGAATGGCCGCGCATGGCGTCGAGCATGGCGTCGGTGATACGGGCCAGTTCGTCCCACGATCCGGACGATGTGACGACGAAGCTCACGGGCCGCGTGCGCGGGCTTTGGCCAAAGGCGGCGGGCAGAATGGTGAAGGCGTTGATGCCGGTGATGGCATTCAGGCGCGGCTGCATTTCGGCGGCGATTTCGGTGGTTTTGCGCTCGCGCTGCGACCAGTCGACGAAGCTTACGAAGCTCCTGCCCTGCGACACCGTGGGCGTGCCGGACATGACCTGATAACCCTCGGCGCCGTCCGTGCTGGCGAAAATGTCGCCGATCTCCGCGGCATAGCGCGTCATGTAGTCGATGGTCGCGCCTTCCGGGCCGTTGAACTGCACCATGATGCGGCCGCGATCTTCGATGGGCGAGAGTTCGGATTTCAATTGCCCGAGCAGCAACGCGGCAAGCCCGGCGACCGCCGCGAACGCGGCCAGCACCACCCAGCGCAGGCCGAGCATTCTGGTGAGCGTGCGGCGATAACCTTCAATGAGCCAGCCGAGGAATTTTTCGATGGTGTTGTAGAGCAGGCCATGGCGGCGTTCGTGGCGCAGCAGTTGCGAGCACATCATCGGGGACAGGGTGAGCGCGACGAACCCCGAGACGAGCACGGCTCCGGCGAGCGTGAGCGCGAATTCGGTGAAAAGCCTGCCGGTGCGCCCGGTCATGAACGCCACCGGCGCATAGACGGCGGCAAGGGTGATGGTCATCGCCACCACCGCGAAGCCGATTTCCTTCGCGCCCCGGAAGGCGGCCTCGACCGGGGGCATGCCGTCCTCGATATGGCGGAAGATGTTTTCGAGCACGACGATAGCGTCATCCACCACCAGGCCGATCGCCAGCACCAGCGCGAGCAAAGTCAGGGTATTGACCGAGAACCCGAAAGTGTACATCAGCGCGAACGCCCCGACCAGCGAGACGGGGATCGTCACCAGCGGCACCAGCATGGCGCGCCAGTTGCGCAGGAAGAACAGGCAAACCGCCGCCACCAGCAGCACGGCTTCCCAGATGGTGGAAAATACCGAGGCAATCGAACGCTCGATGAACACCGTCGAATCGTTGGTGACGGTCATTGTCATGCCGTCCGGCAGTTCCGCTTCGAGCGCGGGCAGCATCTCGACCAGTTCGCGCTTGAGGTCGAGCGGGTTGGCGGTGGATTGCTTGATGAGTCCCAGGGAAATCGAAGGCCGCCTCATGAAGCGCACTTCGCTGCGCAGGTTGGCGGGGGCGACTTCGATCCGGCCGATGTCGCGCAGCCGCACAGGATAGCCGTCGGGCGTGGCGGCCTGGCGCACGACCACGGCGCCGAATTGCGCCGGATCAGCGAGATCGGTATGGGCCACGACCTCGAACTCGCGCTCGCGGCTTTCGATCCGCCCGGCGGGCAGTTCGACGTTCTGCTGCGTGATGGCGTCTTCGACATCCTGCGGTGTGAGGCCGAAGGCGGCGAGGCGGGCGCGGTCGAGCCAGATGCGCATCGAATAGCGGCGCTCGCCGTATATCCGCGCGTCCGCCGCGCCCGGCAGGGTTTGCAGGCGGGGCTTGATGATGCGGTTGGCAATATCGCTCATTTCCATCTGGTCGTGGCGATTGGACGAAAAGGCGATCCAGATGATCGGATTGGCGTCGGCCTCGACCTTGGCGATCACAGGCTCGTCAATATCGTCGGGCAGCCGCCTGCGCACCCTCGATACGCGATCGCGGACATCGGCGGCGGCGCTGTCGGCGTCGCGTTCGATGCGAAAGCGCACCGTGATCTGGCTGCGCTCGGAACGGCTGATCGAGGAGAGCACATCCACTCCCTCGATGCCCGCAAGCGAATCTTCCAGCGGCTTGGTGACGCGCGATTCGACGATTTCGGGACTCGCGCCGGTATACACTGTATCGACGGTAACGATGGGTTCGTCGATGTTGGGATATTCACGCACCGAGAGCCGCGAGTAGGACATCAGCCCCACCAGCAGCACCATCAGCGACAACACCGTGGCGAATACCGGGCGCTTGATGCAAATCTCGGAAATGACCATGACAACTGCCTCGCGTCAATGGGACGCCGCCATCGGCCGCGCGACCGATACGGGCGCGCCGTCGCGCAGCTTGAGCTGGCCCGCGATCACAATGCGGTCGCCGGAGGCGAGTCCCTGGACGACCTCGACCTCGGCGGCGCGGCGAATGCCGGTCGTGACCTCGACCCGGCGCGCATGGCCGTCCTCGATCCGGTAGACGAACTGCATCTGGCCAGGCGCCGGGATCAGCGCCGTTTCCGGCACCAGCAACACATCGTCGCGCCGGTCGACGAGCACTTTTACCCGCGCGAACACACCGGGGCGCAGGCGTCTCTCGTCGTTGGCAAGGCGGGCGCGCAACAGCACCGCCCTGCCCTCGGCGTCGACCAGCGGGTCGATGGCATCGACCACGGCGGGGAAGGTGACGCCCGGCACGACATCGCTGGTCACTTCCAGCGCCTGCCCCGGCGCAAGGCGGCCAAGGTAGACTTCGGGCAGGCGGAAATCGAGCTTGAGGGTAGCGATATCCTCGATATTGATGAGCGCGTCGCTGTCCTTGACGTAATCGCCGACATTCACTTTGCGGATACCGACGATGCCATCGAAGGGCGCGCGGATGCGGGTGCGCGCCAGCCGCGCCTGCGCCAGCGCCACCGAGGCGCGCGCCACTTCGAGCCGGGAAGCCGCCTCGTCGCGCGCGCTGCTGCTCACGAACTTGCCGCTGAAAAGGTCTTCGACGCGACGGGCATTGGCATCGGCCAGCATCAGTTCGGCCTTTGCCTGCTGCAACTCGGCCCGCTGCACGGCGGAATCGAGTTCGATCAGCACCGATCCGCCGCGAACGGCGCTGCCGTCCCGGAAACGGATCGCCGCCACGCGCCCGGCCACTTCCGGGTGCAGGACGACGGACTGGTTGGAAACCAGCGTTCCCACTGCCGCGACATCGTCGACGATCGTCCGCGCCGCCACCGGCGCGACTTCCACCAGTACCGGCTGCGCCGCGCCCGAACCGGCATTGCCCGCGCCTTGCGCCACTGCCGGGACGGACGCAGGCGGCGCGCTGTTGGCGCGCCACGCATACGCTCCCAGACCAGCCAGACCGGCAACGCACAAAACCGCAATCAGCAGACGACGCAAGAACATGAAACCGGACTCCACCGGACGCCAACACGAAAATCCCGCCCGCCGGCGCGGGCGCGAGAACCGGCGCAACAGCCCCATCTATTCCGAAGGCCATACGCATTATACCGTATTCACTCCGTTGTTTTGCCCAAAATGATGATGAGACGGGTTATCATTATTGGCGCACTCCGTCACCCGGTCATACCATGCACCATCATCGTCAAGCCACATCTTTCCCCTCCGATAACACCGGCACATTGGCGCTCGTCGGCCATCCCAACGTCGGCAAATCGGTTCTTTTCCACCGACTGACCGGCGCTTACGTCAATGTCTCGAACTATCCCGGAACGACCGTGGAAATTGCCAGGGCCGGCGCGCGGTTCGACCGCTCGTCGTCGCTGCTCGACACGCCCGGCGTCCTCGCCCTGCCCGCGCGCAGCGACGACGAACGCGCGACGATGCGGGCGCTCCTCAACGAAAACCTGAAACTCGTCATCCAGGTGGGCGACGCCAAGAACCTGCGGCGCACGCTGAACCTGACCGCGCTGCTGGCCGAACTCGGCGTACCCTTGGTCATGGCGCTCAACATGGCCGACGAGGCACAGGCGCGAGGCGTCACCGTAGACGCGCAGGCGCTCTCCGAGGCGCTGGAGACGCCAGTGGTCGCCACCGTCGCCACGGGCGGCGAAGGCATCGCGGCGCTCTCCGCCACATTGGCCCATGCCCGTCCGCCCGCCCCCCTGCTGCGCTACGACACGGAATCGGAAGAAGCCATCGCAAGCATTGCCGCCTTGCTTGCGGAACATGCGCCGCACCCGCATCTTTCCGCGCGCGGACTTGCCATTCTGCTGCTGGGACGGGACGGCGAAGTCGAAAACTGGCTCGCCGCCCAACCGCGCGGCGGCGAAATCCTCGCGCGCGCCGCCGAACTTGCTTCCACAGAAGGACGCGATTCGCTGCCCGCGCGACTGGCGCGCGAACGCGGACGCGCCGCCGAGGCGCTGGCGCGCACCGTCATGGAACAGGCCGTCACCGGCGGCCAGAGCCTGTCGCTGCGCATCGGGCAAATGGCCGTACACCCGCTGTGGGGCTGGCCGCTGCTGCTGCTGGTGCTGCTGGCGGTGTATTTCTTCGTCGGCGACTTCGGCGCGGGCACCCTGGTCGGACTCCTTGAAGAAAACTTCTTCGGGGAAATCCTCAATCCGGCCATCACGGACTTCGTGCGCGCCCACGTCGGCCCGGAATGGCTCGCCGACATGCTCGTGGGCGAATACGGCCTCTGGACGATGGGCATGACCTACGCGCTGGCGCTGATCCTGCCCATCGTCACCACCTTCTTTCTCGTCTTCGGCGTGCTGGAAGACTCGGGCTATTTCACGCGGCTATCGGTCATCTCCAACCGCGCCTTCGCCGCCATCGGCCTCAACGGGCGCGCGGTGCTGCCGATGGTGCTCGGACTGGGCTGCGTGACGATGGCGACGCTCACTACGCGCATCCTCCACACCCCGCGCGAACGGCTGATTACTACCTTCCTCCTCGCGCTCGCCATTCCCTGTTCGGCGCAATTGGGCGTGGTATTCGGGATGCTCAGCAGCTTCTCGTTCCAGGCGGCGGCGATCTGGAGCGCCTGTATCGTGTTGATCCTGCTCGCTACCGGCTGGCTCGCCGGACGGCTGGTAAAGGGGCGGCGCGTGCCGCTCGTCACCGAACTGCCGCCGATGCGCCTGCCGGTATTGAGCAACGTGCTCAAGAAAACGGGCGGGCGGCTCAAATGGTATCTGGTCGAAGTGATCCCGCTTTTCCTGCTCGGCACCTTCATCATGTTCGCGCTCGACCGCATGGGCGTACTGCCGTGGATCATCGAAACCGGCAAGCCGCTGGTCACGGGCTGGCTCGGCCTGCCGCCGGAAGCGAGCGCCGCGTTCGTGATGGGATTCCTGCGACGCGACTTCGGCGCGACGGGGCTGTTCGCCATCGGCAGCCAACTGGACATGATCCAGGTCGTCGTCGGCATGGTCACGATCACCCTTTTCGTGCCCTGCATCGCCAGCGTGATGATCATCATCAAGGAACAAGGCATGCGCACCGCCGCCCTGATGCTGGCGCTCATCATGCCGACGGCCTTCCTCGTCGGCGGCCTGCTCAATCACTTCCTGCGCCTTTTCTCCTGAGTCCGCCATGACCGCTCATACCGAACGCATCCGCCTCACCGGCACCCCGACGGGCCGCAGCGTCCATGTGGCCGAATTCGGCGAAGAAATCGAGCCGCTGCAACGCGAGCGGCTCCATGCCTATGGCCTGTCCGCGCCGCAAACCGTCACCGTGCTGCAACAGCGGCCCATGACGGTGGTACTGTGCGAGCACATGGAATTGGCGCTGGAACACGCCGTGGCGCAACACATCTGGGTCGAAGGGGAATAAGCGCCGCCGCGCGAGTCCGAATCGCGCATCATGGCCGCCGCGCAGCCGCGATGCGCGCCAGGCAGGCGGGACAATAGCATCCCGCCTCGCCCGGCGCAGGCACAGGCAACAGCGGCGGCAATGCGGCACACCAGCACTTTCCCGCATGCGCGCCGCAATTGAAGCGCGCGCCGCAGCGCGGGCAAATTTTCATTTCGCCTTCCCGCGGCGCGGACAACAGCGATTCACCGTCATCTCCGCTCATGTCCGCCTCCTTTCATCCCTTGCATCGCCACGACTTGAAACCCATGCGGGCACACCCATATTGAGGGGGAAGCCGGTTCGCCGGCTATCCCGCTGACAAAGCAAGGAGACCTGAACATGAGCAACTTGATCCACTATCCTCTCGACGACTTCTTCCGCGGCTTTTTCGTGCGCCCGGTCGACATCGGCAATTCCGGCGGCGGCGAAGCCCCGCAGATGCGCGTCGATGTCAAGGAAAACCCCGACGGCTACGAAGTCCACGCCGAATTGCCCGGCATCCGGAAAGAAGACATCCACGTCCACATCGACGGCCCCGTCGTTTCGATCAGCGCCGAACGCAAGCTGAACAAGGACATCAAGGACGGGGAACGCGCGCTGCGCACCGAACGTTACTACGGCAAAGTATCGCGCAGTTTTCAACTCGGACAGGACATCGACGAAGCCAAGGCGAACGCGAAATTCGTCGACGGCGTGCTCGAACTGGGCCTGCCGAAGAAAACCGAGTCGCAAGCCACCCGGCTCGTCGTCGAATAAAGCCGGCGACCGCGTCCGGGCCTTTCCCCGGCCCGGACGCGCCTCCCGCCACAACCGCCCTGGACGTTTCATGCCCGCTCCCTTTTCCGCCGCCGCTCTTTCTCCCGCGCTCAAGGCTGAGATCCTGGCCGAAGCCCTGCCTTACATCCGCCGCTTTTCCGACAAAACCATCGTCATCAAATATGGCGGCAACGCCATGACCGACGGGCATCTCAAGGATTGCTTCGCCCGCGACGTGGTGCTGTTGAAGCTCGTTGGCCTCAACCCCGTGGTCGTGCACGGCGGCGGGCCGCAGATCGAGAGCTTGCTCTCGAAAGTCGGCAAGAAAGGCGAATTCGTGCAAGGCATGCGGGTGACGGACGCCGAAACCATGGACATGGTCGAGATGGTGCTCGGCGGCCAGGTCAACAAGGAAATCGTCAATCTCATCAATCAGCATGGCGGCAAAGCCATCGGCTTGACCGGCAAGGACGCAAGCTTCATTCGCGCCAAAAAGCTGCTGATCCAGAAAAAAGACGCGCCCCAGGGCGATCTGGTCGACATCGGCCAAGTCGGCGAAATCACCAGGATCGACCCCAGCCCGATCGCCCTGCTCGACCAGGGCGACTTCATCCCGGTCATCGCCCCCATCGGCGTCGGCGAAAGCGGCGAAACCTACAACATCAATGCCGATGTGGTCGCCGGAAAACTCGCCGAAATCCTCAAGGCCGAAAAACTCGTGCTGCTCACCAACACCCCCGGCGTACTCGACAAGGCAGGCAAGCTCCTTACCGGCCTCACCCCGCGCCAGATCGACGATCTGGTTGCCGACGGCACCCTGTCCGGCGGCATGCTGCCCAAGATCGCCTCCGCGCTCGATGCCGCGCGAAATGGCGTGCAATCGGTGCACATCATCGACGGGCGCGTGGAACACTGCCTGCTGCTGGAAATCCTCACGGACCACGGCGTCGGGACGATGATAAAAAGCCGGTAACACCGCATCGCCCGCGCCGGAACGGCGGGCGCTTCAGGCAGCGCAAAACGAAACCGCCCGGAAAAACCGTTCAACCGCCCGCCTCGTTCACCTGCGCCAATTCCGCGCCGTCGCTACGGAAGGATTGCAGCATGTTACGCAAAACCGATGCGTCCTCGTCGGTGAAACCGCGCTTGAAATCGGTCAACACCAGGCGCGAGCGCGAAATCCAGTTGCCGGGAGCATCATCGAGCGCACACCAGTCCGCGGCGGCGATGTCGGGCGTGTGCTGTTGCAGCCACATCTTCGCTTCCTGTTCGCGCAGGCCGTGCAACTCGCTGCCCCGGCGCGGCAAGATATGCGGCGTTACCCCCAGAATGCGGGGCCGGATGTCCTCGGAAAAACGCAAGCGCAACTTCGGCAAGGAAAAAAGCATCCGCCAGTCCGAGGAGATGACGACCCGCGCTTCATCGAAGTCGCGCAAAACAACCTCGATCAGCGGCAAACAGCGAAAATCCTCGGCTTCGCCCCAAGGATGGGTAACGCCATCAAAGTCCATGAAAACGTAACTTGCTTGCTCCATTCTCCCCACCAACCGCGATTGCGTTAGATATCGCCGCGATGGCCAGGCGGCCATCGGCATATACATTATATTGCGCCGCACAATAATATCGCAAAAGGGCGTATCATGGTGCAAACCGTCACCGTTCTACTCAGGGAAATTCGTATACCTTTGGCGAAATTTCCACACTGGTTGCCGCGATATCGCTATTTCCCGGTATTAAAGCCGGTTTTAACGTGACGGAATATGAAAATGTACCGGGCGGGAGTAGTACACTTTGCGCCACTTTTTTCCCACTGAGCAACGGAGTCACACACATGAGCGCCAATCTTGGTCTGGAAGGTAAAGTCGGCCTGATAACAGGCATCGCCAACGAAAAATCCATTTCCACCGGCGTTGCCGAAGCCTGCAAGGAAGCGGGCGCAAAGCTGATCGTCACCTACCAGAACGACAAGACCAGGGCTTTCATCGAGCCGGTCATCCACCGACTCGGCGTCGAAGACGCCTTTCTGCTCGACGTGACCAAGCCCGAGACGCTGGAAACCGTGTTCAAGGAAATCGACGCCCGTTACGGCAAGCTCGATTTCGTACTCCACAGCATGGCCTTCGCCAAGCGCGACGACCTGCATGGCCGCGTGGTCGACACCTCCGCCGACGGTTTCGCGCTGGCAATGGACATCTCCACCCATTCCTTCGTCCGCCTGATAAAAGCCGCCGAATTCCTGCTGGAAAAAGCCGGCGGCGGCTCCGTGGTGACCATGACCTATCTCGGCGCCGACAAGGTGATCCCCAATTATGGCGTGATGGGCCTGTGCAAGGCGGCGCTCGAAGCCGCGACCCGCTACATGGCGGCTGAACTCGGCGAAAAGAGCATCCGCGTCAACGCCGTCTCCCCCGGCCCGCTGATGACCCGCGCCGCTTCCGGTATCGCGGGCTTCGATGGGCTGATGTCGGCAGCGGTCGAACGCTCGCCCATGCACAGCCTGGTGACGCCCGAGGACATCGGCGCACTGACGGCCTTCCTGTTCTCCGATGCCGGACGGCTGATAACGGGCGGCGTCCATTATGTCGACGCCGGCTACAACAT
This sequence comes from Azoarcus sp., assembly GCA_031265765.1. Classification (GTDB taxonomy): domain Bacteria; phylum Pseudomonadota; class Gammaproteobacteria; order Burkholderiales; family Rhodocyclaceae; genus WRNU01. Next base: position 10,874 of record JAISCE010000045.1, on the reverse strand, counting down.
CATGGGCTGAAGACGACTGGACGCGCCCACATGGCAGACAGCCCTCCTCCTCCCTGGGTCATCCGTGGCCGGCCGCCCCTGCTACTGCCGGACAGGGCGCCCGGCCATCCCCTGATCGACGGCAAGGAGGAAATCGGGCGCGGCGAATATTCCATCGTTTTCGACAAGGGCGACGGCCAACGAGTCTACAAGGTCGTCAGTTCGCCCGCCGACTATTTCCTCTACACCGCCGACGACCGCCCCAGAGGCAAGCATTTTCCGATCATCTACGCCGATCACGGCATCATCGGTCGCGCCCAGTCGGGTTATCCGTTCCACCTGATCGAAATGGAAAAGCTCTACCCGATCCCCTGCGACTGCGAGGCGGCGGCTCTCGCCACGCGGCTGATCGAACTTTACTGGACGGCCTGCCAGAAATGGGGGCGTCTCGGCATGGACATGGGCCGTATCGCCCTGCATCACCTGACCGTCACGCCACTCGCCAAGGTCGAAAACAGCCTCAATGCCGCACTCAAGGCGTTATCCGATTTCGTCGAGGAATACCACGTCCTGCCCGACATCCTCAACACCAATAACCTGATGATGCGCAAGGACGGCACCTTGGTATTCTCCGATCCCGTCTTCATCGCTTGACCGGCCCGCCACCCTGTGTTGCTTCCGCGCTACTCGCGCCCCGAGGCCATGATCTGCTGAAGCAGGCAATACAACATCCCTTGATCCGTCCGGCTCAGGGTCTTCCCGCCGCCTGGGGAAAAATGCAGCTTGAAGGACGCTATCGCCTTGCCGGGATCGCGGATGTCGTAGCCGAAAGCGGACAAGCCGAGCATGGCGTCGAAATTGGCGGGCGGCAACTCAAAGGGCGGCTCGCACCACAAACCAAAGCCCGCCGCGGCGAGCTGACGCCATGGAAAAAAATCGCTCGGATCGGCCTTGCGCCCCGGCGCCACATCGGCATGGCCGATGAAGTTGGCGCGCGGAATGTTGTAACGCGCCCGAAGATCGGACAAGAGCGCCAACAAGGCGTCGATCTGGGCCGGAGAAAAGGCTTCCCTGCCGTTGTTGACCAGTTCGATGCCGATCGACGCGGAGTTCATGTCGGTCGTCCCGCCCCAATACGATTCGCCCGCATGCCAGGCGCGCTGGTTTTCGTCGACCAATTGCAGCATCCGTCCGTCGCGCCCAATCAGGTAATGGCTGCTGACATCGGAAACCGGGCTGGTCAAGGTGGCAAGCGCACGTTCCAGGACATCGCTGCTGGTGTGATGCACGATGACATAGTTGGCCTTGCGGACGCCGAAGCTGGGCGACGGCTGCCATTGCGCCCCGGCATTGCCGGCTTTCGGCTGCGGCGTCGTCACGCAAGCGCCAAGCGCCAGACACAAAGCCAACGGCAACAAGCAATATCGAGACAAACGGTAAGTCACAATAATCGATTCCTCATTTTTTGGGCCGAATATTCGACGCCAGGCGCAAGTAGCGCAGTCTAATCCATTTGCATCGAAAAACAAAGCCTATTCGTCCTTGGCCATGCCGTTCATGGTATATATACAAAATGTATACGGTATATCCGAAAATCGTGTCAAACGTCCCAAACTACACCAAGAAAGAACTGCTAGAATGGACAATAATTCGACTGGAGCCAGATAAGTTCTAATAGACGGCAAACATCGATCGTGCCAGCCTGGGCATATAGCGCCCACCAGCCAATACCCGGAATGGCAGTCCGTAGTCCCTCCCCCTGGAGATATCACCGAAAGAGTATCGTATGTCAGCAAATACACACCACGCCAGACTCCAATGGTCGGACGAATACAGCGTCGGAATCCCGGAAATCGACGAGCAACACAAGATGCTGTTCGACCTGATCGACAAAATCCATGTCGCCATCTTTGAACACAAGGGCACCTCGGCTTGCGTAAGCGTACTCGATGAACTGGTCGATTATACGAGAATCCATTTTGCATTGGAACAAAGCCTGATGCACATGGGAGGATATCCGGAATACGAGGAGCATTGCATCTTGCATCGTGAACTCGTTGCCGAGGTCGAGGCCATGCAAAGCAAAATCCACTCCGGCTCCGCGGCGATCAGCTTCGAGTTGCTGCATTTCTTGCGCACCTGGCTCAGCAAACACATTTTGGGCGAAGATAAACGATACGGTGAATTCTTCGCCAACCATGGGCACAGCAGCATACATAGCTGGTCGCAACGTTCCAGCGAAGTCATCCAGAAACGCAAGAAGCACTGGTGGAAGTTCTGGTGAACGCATGACAAAACGAATCGGCCCGCTTCATGCGGGCCGATTCGTTTTCATCGTATATGGGCTGCCCGGAATTCAGGGTTTCCAGACCACGCTTTGCACGTCCAGCTTTTTCGGAATCAATTTGAGCGCGTGGAAAGCATCTGCAATTGCCTGTTGGTTGGCAATCACCTTGTCCGCCAGCGGATAAGCGACACCGTAACCGTAATGCCGCAATGCATCCCCGGTAATTTCCTTCGACAATCCGATCTGTGGCGCGAGAATTTCGGCGGCCTCATCGAAATGCGACCTCACCCAATCGCCTGTTACCCGGATTTCTTCCAGTGTCCATTTCAGTACCTCGGGAGAGTTTTTAGAAAAAGAAGACGTCGACAAATAGAAATTGTAATTCTCTACACCTGCTCCCTTGCCACTGAGTAATTCGCGCGCACCGATTTGGCCGACAGCGGCCTGCGCGAACGGGTCCCAAATCACCCAGGCATCGACATCGCCGCTTTCAAATGCCACCCGCGCATCGGGCGGCGGCAGATAAACCACTTTTACATCGGCATACGACAACCCTGCCCGCTCCAGGCCCCTGAGCAGCAGATAATGCACATTCGACCCTTTATTGAGCACGACGCGCTTGCCCTTCAATGCCGCCACCGATTCGATCGGCGACGTTTTCGGCACCAGGATTTTCTCGGCATCGGGCGCGGGCGGCTCGTTGGCAACGTAGACCAGCGCCGCGCCGGCAGCCTGCGCGAACACCGGCGGCGTTTCGCCGACGCAGGCGAAATCGATGCTGCCCACGTTCAGACCTTCCAGCATTTGCGGACCGGCGGTGAATTCGATCCACGTGACTTTCACACCTGCGGCGCCGAGCCGCTTGTCCAGATTGCCGCGAGCCTTGAGGATGGCGAGATTGGACCCCTTCTGCCAACCCACGCGAAACTCTTTTGCCCGCGTCTGCGCATGCGCCGGGGTGGACAAGGCGCCCAGGCCGATACTCCCCGCCAGGGAAACGGCAACGGCAACCATCCCGATGAACGATCGCCTCTCAGCCCTCAATTTGTCGAACATGATTTTTCCTTCCGCAAGGTTGAAACAAGAAACAGGGGCGAAGACTATGCCCGAACGCAAACCTGTTCCCAAATGAATATTCGTGCATTGATTATTTCAAAAATCGGATAAACATATTCACGAACACCCTGCTAAAAATAGATGCCACGATAGACTAAATAATTCAAAAATCATTGAATCGTTTTTTCCATTTCTTCGCTAACATTCGCCCTTCCTGCGGAAACCGGACACAAAAGCGCCGTATTTACCGCACCTGTCACGAAAGGAGCTTTCCATGAGCCTCGATATTTTCTGGTTTCTGCCGACCTCGGGAGATACCCGCTATTTGGGCGTTTCCGATTTCGGACGCGCGCCCTCCGTCGAATACCTGCGCCAGATCGCCACGACCGGTGAAAACCTCGGTTACGACGGTCTGCTGATTCCGACCGGCAGTTCGTGCCTCGATCCATGGATCGTGGCCTCCAGCCTGATCCCCGTTACGCAGCGCATCAAACTGCTCGTCGCCCTGCGCACCTCGCAAGGCGCGCCGGTCGATATCGCCCGCCGCACCGCCGCGCTGGATCGCGCCCTGCATGGCCGCCTGCTTCTCAACGTCGTGCCCGGCGGCGACACCGCCGAACTCGAAGCCGACGGCATTTTCCTCGACCACGATGCGCGTTATGCGCACGCCGACGAATTTCTCACCATTTGGAAGAAGCTCCTCCAGGGCGAAACCGTCAACTTCGACGGGCAATACCTGAAGGTCAAGAACTCACGGAACTACTATCCGCCCGTGCAACGGCCCTACCCGCCCATCTTCTTCGGCGGCTCCTCCACGGCGGCGCACGAACTGGCCGCCAAACACGTCGATGCCTACCTTACCTGGGGGGAGCCGCCCGCCAAAATCGCCGAGAAAATCGCCGACGTTCGCAAGCGCGCCGCAAAATACGGGCGCACGGTCAAATTCGGCGTCAGATTGCAAGTCATCGTGCGCGAAACCACGGAAGAAGCCTGGGCCGACGCCCACCGCCTCATCAGCCGCCTGACCGAAGACGATATCCGCCGCGCGCAGCAAAGCTTCGCCCGGATGGATTCGATCGGCCAGAAACGTATCACTCAACTGCACGGCGGCAAACGGGACAAGCTGGAAATATCGCCCAACCTGTGGGCCGGCATCGGTCTTGTCCGGGGCGGGGCCGGCACGGCGCTGGTGGGCGACGCCACCACGGTCGCCGAACGCTTGCAAGAATATGTCGACCTCGGCATCGACCGCTTCGTACTCTCCGGCTACCCGCATTTGGAAGAATCCATCCGCTTCGCCGAACTGGTCTTCCCGCTGCTCGGCAAAAAAGCCGTCAACGAAACCGCCCGGGCGCAAACCGGCGGCGCTTTCGACATCCGCGGCGTACAGAGCAACGCCCAAGCCGCCTGAGCGCGCGACGGCGTTTTCCGGAATCCCTCCCGGAAGCGCATTCCCATTTGCCCCCTTTTTGCGGCCCATGCCGCGGAAAGGGGGCTTTTCATACCCTTGGGGCGAGCCATGCCGGCCCCATGCGCTTCACGCCCACTCCCTTCCATACCGTTACCAGGGTATTGGCTGCTGGTAAGATAGGCGCCCACGGTGAGCGCCTTGGTTTCGCGCGCGTCGGACGGCGTGAAGGCGCAGGTCTTTCAAAATCCAGACCCAAAAGCCGCACCGGAAAGACAGGTTCATGCAAATCCGCCAATCGCCGTTTGCATGACGATGGAATGTAAACTTGGCGGCAGGCATGCGCCATCAATGGTAAAGACTGCAAAAATGCCCGAACTTACAGAAGCCGGTATTTCCGGACACACGCCAATGATGCAGCAATACTTGCGCCTAAAATCGCAATATCCGGACATGCTGCTTTTCTACCGCATGGGCGACTTCTACGAACTGTTTTTCGATGATGCGGAAAAAGCCGCCCGGCTTCTGGACATCACCTTGACCACGCGCGGCAAGTCCGCCGGGCAGGCCATCAAAATGGCGGGAGTGCCGTTCCACGCCGTCGAACATTACCTGACGCGGCTGGTCAAGCTCGGCGAGTCGGTCGTCATCGCCGAGCAGACCGGCGAACCGGGCGCGACAAAAGGGCCGATGGAACGCGCCATCAGCCGCATCGTCACGCCCGGCACCATCACCGATGCCGCGCTCCTCGACGAGCGCAAGGACTCCCTGCTGCTCGCGCTCAACATCCATCGCGGCGTTCTCGGGCTGGCCTGGCTCAACCTCGCCAACGGCGACATGCGGATCACCGAATGCCCGCCAGAAGGACTGGCGGCCCAATTCGAGCGCCTCTCCCCGGCGGAAGTCCTCGTCCCCGACGGACTCACACTCCCGTACACCGAAAACATCGCGTCGGCGCTACGGCGGCTCGCCGACTGGCAATTCGACCCCGATACCGCGGCCCGGCTCCTCGCCGAACACTTCGGCACCCGCGATCTGGCCGGATTCGGCGTCGCCGGCCTTTCCGTCGCCCTGGGCGCGGCAGGCGCGCTCCACGACTACGCCCGCGCCACCCAACGCCAGAACCTCGCCCATATCACCCGCCTCGTAGTCGAACGCGACACCGAATACCTGCGGATGGACACGGCCACGCGGCGCAATCTCGAACTCACCGAAACCCTGCGCGGCGAACCCGCCCCCACTCTGCTCTCGCTCCTCGATACCTGTGTCACCGCCATGGGCAGCCGCTGGCTGCGGCACGCCATCCACCATCCGCTGCGTTCCCCCCTCATCCCCGCCGCCCGCCATCGCGCCGTCGCCGCGCTGCTCGACAGCATCGAAAACACCGACGGGCGCCGCAACCGCGCGGACGCGGCGCGCACCCTTCTTGCCGGCATCGCCGATGTCGAACGCATCACCGCGCGAGTCGCCCTCAAAAGCGCCCGGCCGCGCGACCTCTCCGCCCTGCGCGAAAGCCTCGCGCAGCTTCCCGACTTCATCCCCGCGCTTTGCGGCACACCCGCCGAACTGCTCGACGAACTCGCCGCCAGCCTCGAACTCCCCGTCGAACCGCGCGAACTCCTGACCCGCGCCATCGCCGCCGAACCCGCCGTCCAGCTTCGGGACGGCGGCGTCATCGCCGCGGGGTTCGACGCCGAACTCGACGAACTGCGCGACATCCAGAACCATTGCGGCGACTTCCTCCTCAAGCTCGAAGAACGCGAACGCGCTCGCACCGGCATTACCAGCCTCAAGGTCGAATACAACAAAGTGCACGGCTTCTACATCGAAGTCAGCCATGCCAACACCACCCGCGTCCCCGCCGACTACCGCCGCCGCCAGACCCTGAAAAACGCCGAGCGTTACATCACCCCCGAACTCAAGACTTTCGAGGACAAGTCCCTCTCCGCGCAGGAACGGGCGCTCGCGCGCGAAAAAATGCTCTACGACACCGTTCTCGACGGCCTCGCCCCCCACATCCCCGCCTTCCAGCGCGCGGCGCGCTCGCTCGCCGCCATCGACGCCCTGGCAGCCTTCGCCGAAGCGGCGCGACGCCACGACTACATCGCCCCGGTCTTCACGCCCCAACCCGGCATCCGCATCGAGGGCGGACGCCACCCGGTCGTGGAACGCCAGATCGACCACTTCATCCAGAACGACGCCCGGCTCGCCCCCACGCGCCGGATGCTGCTCATCACCGGCCCCAACATGGGCGGCAAATCGACCTTCATGCGGCAAGTCGCCCTCATCGCGCTCCTTGCCCACATCGGCAGCTTCGTCCCCGCCCGCGAAGCCGGCATCGGCCCGCTCGACGCCATCTACACCCGCATCGGCGCCTCCGACGATCTCGCCTCGGGCCGCTCCACCTTCATGGTCGAAATGACCGAAGCCGCCGCCATCCTGCACGGCGCCACCGATCAGAGCCTCGTCCTCATGGATGAAATAGGCCGCGGCACATCGACCTTCGACGGCCTCGCGCTCGCCTTCGCCATCGCCCGTCACCTGCTGGAGAAAAACCGCAGCCTGAGCCTTTTCGCCACCCACTATTTCGAGTTGACCCGGCTCGACGCCGAATACCCGGAATGCGCCAACGTCCATCTCGACGCCATCGAACACAAGCACCGCATCGTTTTCCTGCACGCACTGGAAGACGGTCCGGCAAGCCAAAGCTACGGCATCGAAGTCGCCTCGCTCGCCGGCATCCCCGCCTCCGTCATCCGCGAGGCGCGGCGGCGACTGCGGGCGCTGGAAAACCAGGCCATCGACGCGGGGCCGCAAGCCGATCTTTTCGCCGCGCCGTTCCTGCCGGACGAAGAAGAAGCCCCCCCTTCGCACCCGGCGCTGGCCGAACTCGCCGCCCTCGACCCCGATATGCTGTCTCCACGCGAGGCGCTGGAGAAAATCTACGCACTCAAGCGGCTGGCAGTGAAAGAAAACTGACCGCTCCTCGACTCTCCTCCCGTTCCGCCATTCCCCTCCCGCCGCCATGCTGCGCGTCACCGAACTCCGGCTGCCCATCGAGCACTCGCCCGAAAACCTGCGAACGGCCATCGTGCAACGCCTGGCCATCGCCCCGCAACGGCTGGCGGGTTTCACCGTTTTCCGTCGCGCCTACGACGCGCGCAAAGGTCTGGACTTCGTCTACACCATCGACTGCGATCTCGCCGATGCCGGCACGGAAGCCGAAATATTGCGCCGCTTCGCCCACGACCACCGCATCGGCTCCGCGCCCGATATGCGCTATCGCTTCGTTACCCGCGCCCCGGCGCATCCGGCAGCGCGCCCGGTCATCGTCGGTTTCGGGCCTTGCGGCATCTTCGCGGCGCTCGTGCTGGCGCAGATGGGATTCCGCCCACTCATCCTCGAACGGGGCAAAACGGTGCGCGAACGCGCCAGGGATACTTGGCGGCTCTGGCGTAGCCATGAACTCGATCCGGAATCCAACGTGCAATTCGGCGAAGGCGGCGCGGGTACGTTCTCGGACGGCAAACTCCACAGCCAGATCAAGGATCCGCGCCACCATGGCCGCAAAGTCCTGACCGAATTCGTCCGGGCGGGCGCGCCCGAGGAAATTCTTTACCTGAGCAAGCCGCACATCGGCACCTTCCGTCTGGTGGGCATGGTCGAGAAAATGCGCGCCGAAATCGAATCGCTCGGCGGCGAAATACGCTTCCGCGCCCGGGTCGACGATTTGCTGATCGAAGACGGCCATGTGCGCGGCGTCGTCCTCGCCGACGGCGCGGAGGTTCGCGCCGATCACGTCATCCTCGCCCTCGGCCACAGCGCCCGCGACACTTTCGAGATGCTGTACCGGCGCGGCGTCTTCATGGAAGCCAAACCGTTTTCGGTGGGTTTTCGCATCGAGCATCCGCAAGCGGTCATCGACCGCGCCCGCCTGGGCAAATACGCGGGCCACCCGCTTCTGGGCGCGGCGGACTACAAACTCATCCATCACGCGGGCAACGGGCGCGCGGTCTATAGCTTCTGCATGTGTCCCGGCGGCAGCGTCGTCGCCGCCGCCTCCGAAGCGGGCCAAGTCGTCACGAACGGCATGAGCCAGTATTCGCGGGCCGAACGCAACGCCAACGCGGGCATCGTCGTCGGCATCGCGCCCGGCGATTATCCCGGCGACGCGCTGGCGGGCATCGCCCTGCAACGCGCGCTCGAAACGCGCGCTTTCGAGCTGGGCGGCGGCAATTACGATGCCCCGGTGCAACGTGTCGGCGATTTCCTGGCCGGACGCCCTTCACGCGCCCCCGGTGAAGTGGAACCTTCATACAAGCCCGGCGTGCGTTACACCGATTTGGCGAGCGCCCTGCCCTCCTACGCCATCGATGCCATCCGCGAAGCGATCCATGCCTTCGATCGCCCGATCCCCGGCTTCGCCATGCATGACGCCATACTTACCGGCGTGGAAACACGCACATCGTCGCCGCTGCGCATCAAACGCGGCGACAACCTGCAAAGCCTGAACGTGCGCGGCCTTTATCCCGCCGGCGAAGGCGCGGGCTACGCGGGAGGGATTCTATCGGCGGGCATGGACGGCATCCGCGCCGCCGAAGCGGTCGCGCTGGCCATCGCTGACGAAGCGTGACGGTGAAGCATATGGAAAAGATTCAAGAAAAATTCCACACTCGGAATAATGCGCCGAACCTGGCCGGTGTGTATCTATACCCTGAAGCCCCGCCTGCGGGCAAGCCTGGCAGTGGGGTTCTTCCGAAGGTAGCGAGAAAACGCGCCGCGGTCAGTGCAGCGCGTTCCCGTTGCGTGGCGGACGGGAAGCCGACCGGCAGGCGTTATAGTGCTTATGCGCAGAAGGTAGCCGGGATAACGATATGCGCACGACCGATACTGCCACGTTGCAGCAGTCCGGCGCGGCGGTTGCCGGTCACGAGGTAATCGGCATCGCTTGCCAAAGCCATCGCCAGCAGAAATGCGTCGTTTGGGTCGGCAGCCTCGATGCCTTCGGCTAACGACGGCAGCGTGTTCAGTACAATTGCACGCTGAATGTTGTTTATCATTGTGCCAACGCGATGCGCGGGCAGGATGGCTTTGAGTTTGGGATAGCGGCTGGCGCGTCGAAGCTCGTCGATCTGCACCGTTGAAGTCACCAGATCGAAGCGCGCCTCGCGCCAAGCACGATAGATCGCGTTGGGTGAGCCATGCGACGAAATCAGCGCCCCGAGCAGCACGTTGGTATCGAGAATAACGCGCATCAATGCTCACGCGCCCATTGCACCGCCTCGTCAATGAGATCATTGAGTTCGACTTCGCTCATGTGGGCGGTAGCGGTCTTGGCTTCCTTGACAGCGCGTTCAAAGAGGTAGGTGCGCACAGCATCTTCAATGAAACGGGAAAGGTCACCCTTGCGACCGCCGCCTTGCGCGGCAAGGAACATGCGCACGGACCGATCCGTGTCCGGCGATACGGCAATGTTCCAACGCACGGTATTCATGATCTCCTCCAAAACAGTGTTTGTCTGCATAGGTGTTTATACACCTGTTTGTTACGTTTGCAGTGGTTCGATAGCATGTCTTTTCAGTCTGCGCTCACGGCGCAGCATCCGGGGCGGCAGGTCGCGGATGGGCGCAAAGCCGAACTCTTTCGATGCGGCCCTGAGTTTTCGCCAATCGTATTGCCCGTGGTACTGCTTACCCGGGGGAACAAATCCACCCAGAAGAAGGACATTGAAACCGCGCTCAAGATGGCGCAAGAGCTTGGAGACTGAACCATGAAGCTCAAGAAATGGGATTCCGCCGAATATCTCAAGACCGACGAGGATATGCGCCTCTATCTCGAAGCGTGCTTCGAGGAAGCCGAGGATAATCCGGCCTTCATCGCCAAGGCGCTTGGCGTCGTCGCCCGCGCGCGCGGCATGTCCGAGCTTGCCAGGGAAACGGGGCTCGGCCGCGAAAGCCTCTACAAATCGCTCTCCGGCGAAAACAATCCAAGCTTCGGCACGGTTTTGAAAGTCACCCGTGCCCGTGGGTAGTGTCTGAAATTTCGTGTTTAGGGCATAAACTGTCTCTGAGGAGAAATTATGTCCCGCAAAACCCAGTCCCCATTGAGGGAGTTGCCAACCATTCCCGCCGAAGTGCTTGCCTT
>JAISCE010000095.1 GCA_031265765.1 Azoarcus sp. | reverse complement strand
AACTTCTTCGACAGGATCGTCGTGATCGCCGCCGTCAGCGTGGTCTTGCCGTGGTCTACGTGACCGATCGTCCCCACGTTCACATGCGGCTTTGTGCGTTCAAACTTACCCTTGGCCATATCGACACCCTTTAAACAAAGAGCCGGGAAATGCGGGCCGGCCTCCGCCGCACCGCCACCCCCGACGACACAAACACGAATGGTGCCCATGACGTGGATTGAACACGTGACCTCTCCCTTACCAAGGGAGTGCTCTACCACTGAGCTACATGGGCGCTCGAAATCCGCAAGCACCGGAGCGGGCGAGAACCCGAGACCGCCCTATAACTCCATGATTTGACACAGTTTCACGAATCCATGTTCATGGAAGGGCATGATTATGGACTGATCCGCCTCCACACGCAAGTTCCATATCGCTTCCATCCCGAATGGAAGACCGCCGGAAACCCCGCTGGCGAATTCGCCTCATATCACGATCCGGGTCAAACACCCTTCTTCCTTGCCGCCTTTGTCCAGACAGCAAGCGAAAGGCGGAATGCTACAGAACAATGCAACACAACACAACCCCCGCGCGCCGGGCGTATCGGGGCATCGTATTTGTATTGCTGCGTTCGTCGACGCGGATGCCGGATACGCGCGGCAACGGCAACCGGCCACATCGCAACGGACACGGAAACGGCGGGTTTGGTTAGAATCGCTCCCCTCTCCCAATGTTCGTTGCCGCTTGTGTCCTTATCTGACAGCAGTGCGATGACTCCCGCCGAGCGGCGCGCCGGCGCGAGCCTTGCGATCGTTTTTGCCCTGCGAATGCTCGGCCTTTTCCTGATCCTGCCGGTGTTCGCCGTACACGCGCGCGCCATTCCGGGCGGCGACGACACCGTTCTCGTCGGGCTGGCGATCGGCGCCTACGGGATTACGCAGGCATTCCTGCAAATCGCCTTCGGCGCGGCTTCGGATCGTTACGGACGCAAGCCGGTGATCCTGTTCGGCCTGCTGCTGTTCGCGCTCGGCAGCATCGTGGCGGCGCTCGCCGCCGATATCTACACAGTCATCGCCGGACGCATCGTCCAGGGCGCGGGAGCGATTTCGGCGGCGGTGACGGCGCTTGCCGCCGACCTCACGCGCGAGCGGCACCGCACCGGGGTCATGGCAATGATCGGCGCGAGCATCGGACTGGTGTTCGCGCTCTCCATGGTGGCCGCGCCCTTGCTGTACGCCTGTATCGGCATGGCGGGCATTTTCTGGCTGACCGCCTTGCTGGCCGCCGGGGCGGCGGCGCTGGTGATCTGGGTCGTGCCCGATGCGCCGCCGGTGCGGACCGCCCCGCGCGGCGCGGACGGGACGATGGCCGCCGTCCTGCGCAACGGGGCGCTGATGCGGCTCAATTTCGGCGTATTCGTCCTCCATTCGATCCAAACGATGATGTGGGTGACGGTGCCCGCGGCGCTGGTCGCCCGCGGCGGCTTGCCGCTTGCCGCGCACTGGAAGGTCTACTTGCCCGCGGTACTGTTCGCCTTCGCGGCCATGCTCCCGGCGGTGCTTGCCGCCGAACGCGCCGGACGGTTCAGGCCAGTGTTCGGCGGCGCGATCGCGCTGCTCGCGCTCGTGCAGGCCGGGCTGCATGCATGGGGGAACGATGCCTGGTCGATCGGGCTGTGGCTGACGCTTTTCTTCATTGCCTTCAATACCCTCGAAGCCATCCAGCCATCATGGATTTCGCGTATCGTCTCGCCGGGGGCGAGGGGGATGGCGCTTGGGGTATACAACACCCTGCAATCCGCCGGGCTTTTTGCAGGCGGTCTCGCCGGCGGCTGGCTCGCCCGACGCCATGGCGAAATGGGCGTCGGCCTGTGCTGCGGCGCGCTGGCCCTGCTGTGGCTGCTCATCGCCGCGACGATGAAGCCGCCGCCGACGAAACCCCGCACGAACCGATTTACCTGATATAACAGCGACCGAAACATACTCACGGGAGAACGACATGGCATCCGTCAACAAAGTCATCATCATCGGCAACCTGGGCCGCGACCCGGAAACGCGCTACATGCCCGACGGCACGGCGATCACCAACGTCAATCTCGCCACGACCGAGGTCTGGAAAGACAAGGCCAGCGGCGAGCGGCGCGAAGCCACCGAATGGCACCGGGTGGTGTTCTTCGGGCGCACCGCCGAAGTCGCCGCGCAATATCTGAAAAAAGGCAGCCAGATCTTCGTCGAAGGGCGATTGCAAACGCGCAAGTGGCAAGACAAGGACGGCGTCGAACGTTACACCACCGAAATCCGCGCCGACGAAATGAAGATGTTGGGCCGCCGCGAGGGCGAATCGTCCGGGCGCGACGACGATGGATGGGGACGCTCGACGCCGCCCGCCGCGCCCGCGCGCGCGCCGCAACCCGCCGGCGAAGCGCCGCCGTCCAGGGCTCCCGCGGGAGATTCGGGCGGTTTCGGCAATTTCGACGACGATATCCCATTTTGATTCCGCGAACGGACCGGCTTTCCGGTCGGGCGGATGGGGACGATGGGCGCGAGCTTTCGCCGAATGAACGTTTCCGCCTCCCCTGACGCCCAAGGCTCCCCGCTCGGCAAGCCCGCTGCCTGCCGCGATACCTATTCGCCGGATTTACTGTTCCCGATCGCGCGCCGGGGCAAGCGGAGCGAGATCGGCATCCGCGGCGATGTCTTGCCCTTCATCGGCGTGGATTCATGGAACGCCTATGAACTGTCATGGCTCGACGCGCGCGGCAAACCGGTCGTGGCATTGGGACGCTTCCGGGTTCCGGCATCGAGTCCGAACCTGATCGAATCGAAATCGCTCAAGCTCTATCTCAACGCTTTCAACCAGTACCGGATTCCCGATACCGGAACGATAAGCGCCATCCTGGCCCGCGACCTGTCCGCCGCGGCCGGCGCGGCAGTGGAAGTGACGATCGTCCCTTTGGCCGCGCGCCCGGAGCGGCGTTTCGCCTATCCCGACGGCTTTTGCCTCGACACGCTCGAAATCGGCATCGACGCCTACCGGCCACGCCCCGGCTACCTGCGCGCGGAAGGGGCGGCAACGAGCGAGACGCTTTACTCGCATCTGCTGAAATCCAATTGCCCCGTCACCGGCCAGCCCGACTGGGGCATGCTGGCGGTACGCTACACCGGCCCGGCAATCGACCGTGCGGGCCTGCTGCGCTACATCGTCTCCTTTCGCCAGCACAACGAATTCCACGAACAATGCGTCGAGCGGATATTCTGCGACATCCTCGCCCGCTGCAAGCCTTCGGCGCTGGCGGTATGGGCGCGCTACACGCGGCGCGGCGGGATAGACATCAATCCCTTCCGCGCGACGCCAGGCGCGGACGATGGCGGCTGGGACGCCGGCAGCGGCGAAATCCGGCAATGAACGGGTTCGTCATTCGACCGTTCCGGCGGATGCGCGCTTCACCCGCCGCCGCCGCACGCCATCGGCGAGCAGGTCGAGTACGGTAATGCTGTCTTCCCAGCCGATGCAAGCATCGGTAATACTTTTGCCGTACTCCGGCTCAACGTCCGGCGACAGATCCTGGCGGCCTTCCTTGAGATGGGATTCCACCATCGCGCCGACGATGCGCTCCTCGCCCGCCGCGAGCTGTGCGGCGACATCGCGCGCCACATCGATCTGCAATCGGTACTGTTTGCGGCTGTTGGCATGCGAGAAATCGACCATCACACTGGGCAACGCCCCCGCCCCGGCCAGTTCCCGGCAAGCCGCGTCGACGCTGGCCGCATCATGGTTCGGCGCCTTGCCGCCGCGCAGGATGGCATGACAATCTTCATTGCCCCTGGTGGCGACGATAGCGGAATGGCCGGCCTTGGTCACACTCAAAAAATGGTGCGGCGAACGCGCGGCCTTGATCGCATCGACGGCGATCCGCACATTGCCGTCGGTACCGTTCTTGAATCCGACCGGGCAAGACAACCCGGAAGCGAGTTCGCGGTGCACCTGGCTCTCGGTCGTGCGCGCCCCGATCGCGCCCCAGGCCACGAGATCGGCGATATATTGCGGCGTAATCATATCGAGGAATTCGGTGCCGGCGGGCAGACCCAGTTCGTTGATTTCCCACAGCAGGCTGCGCGCCAGCCGCAAGCCCTCGTTGATTGCGTAGCTGCCGTCGAGATAAGGGTCGTTGATCAACCCTTTCCAGCCCACGGTCGTTCGCGGCTTTTCAAAATAGACTCGCATGACCACGAGAAGATCGCTTTCCAGGCGCTCGGCTTCGATCTTGAGGCGGCGGGCGTAATCGCGCGCAGCCTCGGCATCGTGAATCGAGCACGGCCCAATGATGACGAGCAACCGGTCATCGGCGCCGCACAAGATGCGATGGATCGCCTGGCGCGCATTGAAAGCCGTTGCCGCCGCAACCGGCGTGGCGGGAAATTCCCGCAGCACATGCGCGGGAGGCGCCAGTTCTTTGATTTCGGCAATGCGAACATCGTCGATGTGGTTTTTGAGCGCAAGGTTCCTGGGAGTATCGGGCATGGCGTCGAGGACGAACGGCAGGATGGGGAGCGAAAGGATTCTAGCCCATTCGCAACCGGACGCCATGAGTGTTTTTTCGTCAACAGGGATGTCGTGCCGCGCAATCCGCGCATGCTTGGCCGACTCCGGTGTGCGCGACGTTCTACGTTTACATCTTGCTTGGAGTTCCTCTACACTTGGGCGGAGGTGACGACATGAAAGATTTTTTCCAGAACATACTGCAAGGCATGCGTGACAACTTCTCGATCCTGGACAACACGGCGTATCGTGTGCCGAGTGACCGCGGGTTCGCCATGGATGCGGACTCTCTGCGCAGTGATGCGCGACGGGTTGCAAACGGCATGAACGAAGCGGTAAAAAAACGTGATGCACAAAGCGACCGCCGCCCACGTTAAAGCCAGGGGGCACGAGGTTTCCATCCAGCAACACGAAACCGATAGCCCGATCCTGCCCGTATCGCAGCTTGCACAGCTGCATGAGTTCCGTCCTGACCTTGTTGACTGGGTTATCCAGCAAACGCAGTCCGAAGCAGAACATCGCAGGAAAGTGGATAACACGATTAACCACTACATTTTCTGCCAGCGAATTCTTGGACAGATACTGGCTTCCCTTTTGGGCCTGACGGGTGTTGTCGGCGGTGGCTGGATTGCCGTTTCCGGCCAACCGTGGGCAGGTGCCAGCATCGCCGCAGCAACAATCACTGGACTCGCCGTAGCGTTCTTGACCGGGCGCGCGCCAAGGAGCTGAGTCAAGCCTTCGGCAGTATTCTGAAAACTACAAGGGTAGTTTTTGAAAACCATCTCGGTAGTTTTTGAAAACCATCCCGAGAGTTTTTGAAAACCATGGCGGGACTTTTTGAAAAGTCCATCGGGCGTTTTCGATACCGACGGGCGATGTGCTGCCGGCCTCGCGCGCCTCGCGCAATCGCGCGGCGACCCGCCGCCGCGCCGCAACCGCTCCCAAGGGTATACAATCGCCCGCCTTCCCGCGCCGTACCCTGCGAGCCAGAACGATGTCCGCCACCCAGACAGAAAACATCAATATCCGCGCCATCGACCGTATGCCCTCGCCCGAGGAAATCAAGACGAAAGTACCGCTGGACGACGGCGCGGCAGCCACGGTGATCGCGGGGCGGCAAGCTTTCGCCGACATCCTCGACCGCAAGGACCCGCGGCTTTTCATCGTCGTCGGCCCCTGCTCGATCCACGACCCGGAGGCCGGCCTCGACTACGCCCGGCGTCTGCGCGGCCTCGCCGATGAAGTCTCGGGCACGCTCTTGCTGGCGATGCGGGTATATTTCGAGAAACCGCGCACCGCGACGGGCTGGAAAGGCTACATCAACGACCCCTGCATGGACGACTCTTTCCGCATCGACCTCGGCATGGAAAAAGCGCGCCATTTCCTGCGCGAAGTCGCCCGAACCGGGCTGCCCATCGCCACCGAGGCGCTCGATCCCATCGCGCCCCAATACTACGGCGACCTGGTTTCCTGGACGGCCATCGGCGCGCGCACCTCCGAATCGCAAACGCACCGCGAAATGGCTTCGGGCCTCTCAACGCCGGTCGGCTTCAAAAACACCACGGACGGCGACGTGGCGGCCGCCGTCAATGCCATCGTCTCGGCGGGCAACCCGCACAGTTTCCTCGGAATCAGCGTCCAGGGGCTATCGGCAATCCTGCGCACGCGCGGCAACCGCTACGGCCACCTCGTGCTGCGCGGCGGCGAACGGCCCAACTACGATTCCGTCTCGGTCTCCCTCGCCGAAGAGGCGCTCGCCAGGGCCGGGCTGCCCCGCAATATCGTGGTCGACTGCTCGCACGGCAACTCGTGGAAAAAACCCGAAATGCAACCCCTGGTGATGAAAGACGTCATCCACCAGATCCGCGACGGCAATCGCTCCATCGTGGGCCTGATGATCGAGAGCAACATCGTCGCCGGCAACCAGCCCATCCCCGCCGACCTGTCGCGGCTCAAGTACGGCTGCTCGGTCACGGACGCCTGCGTCGGCTGGGAAACCACGGTGGAAATGATCCGCAATGCCGATGCGGTATTGCGCGACGTGCTGGAGAAACGGGACGCGCCTGCATGAACCTGGTCGTCCAGGGAGAGGCCATCGCCCCCGCCACGCTTCGGCGGCTCGCCGATCTGACCGGCGCGCGCAACATCGATATCGTCGACGCCCATGCCTTCCGCCTCGGCGGGTTCCGGCGCGGCCCTCCCGACGACGCCGTCGCGGCTTTCTGCGCCGAAGCTTCGCTCGATGCCGCCTGGGTGCCCGAAGGACGGCGGCTCGGCGATTTTGGCCTGTTCGTCACCGATATGGACGCCACCCTCATCAACATCGAGTGCATCGACGAAATCGCCGACATGCAAGGCGTCAAGGCCGAAGTCGCGGCCATCACCGGCGCGGCGATGCGCGGCGAAATCGACTTCCGCACCTCCCTGGCCCTACGGGTCGAACTCCTCGCCGGACTGCCCGAACAGGCGCTGGCCAAAGTCTATGCAAAACGCCTGAGACTGAACCCCGGCGCCGAAACGCTCATGGCCAGCCTCAAGGCCGCCGGCGTGCGCACGGCGCTGGTTTCGGGCGGCTTCACCTATTTCACCGAGCACATGCGGCGCGAACTCGGCTTCGACTACGCCTGGGCCAACGAACTGGAAATCGTCGATGGCCGCCTCACGGGCCGCATTATCGGCGCCATCGTCGACGGCCAGGCCAAGGCCGACCGCCTCGCCGCGACCCGCGACGCACTCGGTCTTGCCCCGGAAAAGGTTCTCTGCGCCGGCGACGGCGCCAACGACATTCCCATGTTCCGCGCCGCCGGCTTCGGCGTCGCCTACCGCGCCAAGCCCGCGCTGCGCGAAGCCGCCGACTGTTGCCTCGACCACGTCGGGCTGGAAGGCATCGCGCGATTGTTCGCGTAAAACGATGCAGTCCGGCTGGAAACCCCATCGTACGGTATGCATGGTATGGAATTGGCGCGGGTCCCGTTGCACAGGCTATTCAGGAGACTTGACGATGCGAGGACGAATGCGGCGCATGGCGGGATGGGCGATCGGATTGTGGGCTTGCTGCGCGCTTGCCGCGCCGCTGGACGATGAGGATCGCGTTCTGTTTTTCCCGGATATTGCTGTCTCCGAAGAAGCGGGCGTCGCCACAGTGCACGTGAAAGCCTGGGTATACGAGCAGGAAAACCGCCGCTTCATGCGCTGGATACTCGCCCGTTACCTGGGAATCGACCTCGACCGGCGCACACCGGAGGAACGGGCTTTGTTCCACGAACGCACCCGGTACTTCCGCGTGGATTCGGAACGCGGAGTAGAGATTGCCGTGCGCCTCGACGCAGAAGTGTTGCCGCTGCCGAAAACCGACGCGGCGGGGCGCGCGAGCGGCGCTTTCGCGGTTCGCGCGCCTTCGCCCGGTTTGCGGGACGCGGCGGCGCGCATCGCTTTTACGCTGGATGCGCCGCCCGGACATCCCCTGGCGGGACAGACCGGGTATGCATGGTTCGCGCCGCCGGAAGGCGTTTCCGTGGTGAGCGATATCGACGACACGATCAAGATTTCCCATGTCCGGGAACGCGCCGTCCTCATGGAAAACACCTTCCTGAAACCGTTCGCGGCGGTTCCCGGCATGGCCGCGTGGTATCGGGAACTGGCGCGAACATCTCCAGGGGCGGCCTTCCATTATCTTTCCGCTTCTCCCATGCAACTTTACCCGGCGCTCCAGGCGTTCCTGGACGGCGAAGGGTTTCCCGCGGGCAGTATGCATTTGCGGGAATCGACGTCCTGGCGCACCTTGATCGCGGGCAAGGAGACCTCGATTGCCCATAAAACCGGGGCGCTCGAACGGCTTTTTGCGAGCTATCCCAAACGCCGTTTCATTCTGATCGGCGATTCCGGCGAAAACGATCCGGAGATTTACGCCGGCATGGCCCGCCGTTATCCGGAGCGAGTCGAGGCGATCCACATCCGCGACGTGACGGACGAAGACCGGGATGCGCCGCGTTATCGGGAAACTTTTCGCGGCCTGCCTCCGGCGCTTTGGACGATACGGAACGGCGATCCGGAATGAGCGCGCGGATTCGCGGAAGAAACCGGCCGGATTTGCCGCCCGTCGACGCCCCGGACGCTATATCCGTTTGAGCAAATGGGTATTGGCAATGTAGAGCGACGCCAGCAGGACCAGTAGCGCCAGCGAATACACCAATGTCGCCGCCGGGTTCGAGTGATCGACGATGATGAGGCGGATGACGGCGGTAATGCCGATGTAAATGAAGTAGCGCAGCGGAAAATGGAATCGGGATTCAAAATATTTTCCGATGAGCGCAATGAACTCGAAATAAAGAAACCAGATGATGATGGCTTCGATCATTTCATAACTGTCGCGCCCGGCTTGCCTGTTCAATAAAATTTCGACGAGCACCCACGTTTCCCGCACCAGAAAAGCCAGCAAAATGCCGGCCAAGGCAAGAAGCATGAACGAGACGATCCGCTTCATATGCCTCGCCAGCGCCTTGGGGCCGATTTTTCTTTTTTTCGCGCTCGCGCCTGTCGCCGCCTCTGTCAGCATGTGTTTCCGTTTTCATCGTTGGAACGGCGTAACGATATCGACGCAATGTGTCACATTGATGACGATCGCCGCCCCTCAATACACCATCCCCACATTGAAATACACGGGCCGCTCCCCCTTGACCTCCTCCGGATGCTCGAGCGCCCGAGCGAAGGTCAGCGAAGCGTTGAAGCGCGGCCCCTGCGCGGTGATCTCGATAGCATTGCCGCTCATGCGTCCATGCGCCTCGCCCCGGTGCCGGTTGCGCGCAATCGCCCCGATATCCCAGGCCAG
>JAISCE010000094.1 GCA_031265765.1 Azoarcus sp. | reverse complement strand
TTGTGCCATTTTTGTGCCGTTTTCATGAGTCGCCCGTCATCGTCATGGGATTCCCGCATGCGGGAAAAACGTAGCGGCATCTTACGCTCATTCAAACTGTGTGTGCAATTTTTCTCACTGTTTTTTTGTCACGTCGGTTCAACGGGGGAGAGACGGTCAGTTGGTAACTGGGTGTCGAGTCAGTGTTTGCCGCTGCCGCTCAGCCGATCCATCAGCGCATAGAACAGCCCCGAGAACAGGAAGGTCACATGAATGCCGACCATCCAGGACAAATGCCGGTCCGTGTGCTGGTCGACGCTCATGAACGCCTTGAGCAGTTCTATCCCCGAGATTGCCACGATCGAGCCGATCAGCTTGATCTTGAGATCGGAAAAACCGATATGCCCCATCCAGTCCGGGCGGTCTTCGTGATCGTGCAGGTCTTCCATCTTGGAGACGAAATTCTCGTAACCGCTGAACATGATGATTATCAGCAGGCTCATGATGAGCGCCACATCGACCAGGGACAGGACGCCCGTAATCACCGTGGCGCTGGAAGCTGTGGCGATGTTGATGAAAATGCCGTAGATTTCTTTGCCGAACTTTATCAACAGCACCAGCATTGCCAGCACCAGGCCGAGATAGACCGGGGCCATCAGCCAACGGCTGGTGAACAATAGGTGTTCAAAACGGTTCTCAAGTTTTTTCATCGTCGCCTCGAATTTCTGATCGGGAAAGCGCGCCAGCCGTCATGGCCGGCACAGACGGGCAAGCACCTTGTGCACCCGCAACATGGCATCTTGCAACACTTGCTCGATGCTCTCCAGACGGATCCCCTGCATGCTCGTTTCGCGACCGGCGGCGTGATTGGCCACGACGTTGATGGCGGCGTAGGGCAGTTCCAATTCACGGGCAAGAACGGCCTCGGGCATGCCGGTCATGCCGATCACGTCGGCTCCGTCGCGCTCGAAGCGGTCGATTTCGGCGGATGTTTCCAGCCGGGGACCTTGCGTGGTCGCGTAAACGGCGCCGTCGATCACAGTCTCCCCGACATCGCGCGCGGCATCGAGGATGCGACGCCGGATGTTTTCATCGTAAGGGCGGGTGAAGTCGATATGGCGTACAGGCGCGTCGATGCCGTCGAAAAAAGTGTCGGCGCGGCCCCATGTGTAGTCGAGAATCTGACCGGGCACGACCAGCGCGCCGGGCGTGCAATCCGGTCGGATGCCGCCGACCGAAGCCACCGAGACGATGTATTCCGCGCCCGCCGTTTTCAGCGCCCACAAATTGGCGCGGTAATTTACCCTGTGTGGCGGAATCGTATGCCCATAACCGTGGCGAGCCAGGAAGACGACTTTACGCCCATGCAGGCTGCCGAAAGTCAGCGCCCCCGAAGGTTCGCCGTAAGGCGTGCGCGCCACTTCGCGGCGAACGGTTTCGAGCGAGGACAGCTGGGTAAGCCCGCTTCCTCCGATGATCGCAAGCAAGATGTTTTCCTTTGCCTTTGCCGACGCGAAACGCACCGATGTGCGCATTTCGCGCGCCGGAAAACCGAGAATTCTAGCATGGAGCCTTGACATGCGCTAAAATACGCGGTTTTTCGGTTCCCCTGCCTTCATGCGTACCATCCGCAATATCGCCATCATCGCCCACGTCGACCACGGTAAAACCACCTTGGTCGATCAATTGCTCCGCCAGTCCGGCACCTTCCGCGACAACCAGCAGGTTGCCGAGCGGATCATGGATTCAGGGGACATCGAAAAAGAGCGCGGCATCACTATCCTGTCGAAAAACTGCGCGATCCAGTACGGCGACATTCATATCAACATCGTCGACACGCCGGGACACGCCGATTTCGGCGGTGAAGTCGAGCGCGTGCTTTCGATGGTCGATAGTGTGCTGCTGCTCGTCGACGCCCAGGAAGGCCCGATGCCGCAGACCCGTTTCGTCACCCGCAAGGCGCTTGCGCAGGGTTTGCGGCCCATCGTCGTGGTCAATAAAATCGACCGCCCCGGCGCGCGTCCGGACTGGGTGGTCAATCACACCTTCGATCTTTTCGACAAACTCGGCGCTACTGAAGAACAGCTCGATTTCCCGGTCGTCTACGCCTCCGCTCTCAATGGCTTTGCCATCGACAAGCTCGATGACGAACGCAAGGATATGCGCCCGTTGTTCGAGGCTATCCTCAAACATGTTCCCTCGCCCGAAATCGACGTCAACGGCCCCTTGCAGCTTCAAATCTGTTCGCTCGACTATTCCACCTACATGGGCCAGCTTGGCATCGGGCGCATCAAGCGCGGGCGCATCCGCCAAAACCAAGAAGTCGTGGCAATGTACGGCGCGGAAAACCGGGGCAAGAGCAAAGTCAGTCAGATATTGACTTTCCAGGGGCTTGACCGCCTGCCTTCGGAGAACGCCGAAGCGGGCGACATCGTACTCATCGCGGGCATCGAGCAGTCGAACATCGGCGTGACCCTCTGCGACCCGGACGCGCCCGAAGGCTTGCCGCCCATCGCCGTCGACGAGCCGACGCTCACGATGAACTTCATGGTCAACACATCGCCCCTGGCCGGGCGCGAAGGCAAATACGTCACCAGCCGGCAAATCCGCGAGCGGCTGGAAAAGGAATTGCTCAAGAACGTCGCCCTGCGGGTGAGTTTCACCGAAGATGCGGATGTTTTTGAAGTTTCGGGCCGCGGCGAACTGCATCTCACCATCCTGCTCGAAAACATGCGCCGCGAAGGTTTTGAACTCGCGGTGGGCCGCCCCCGCGTGGTCTACAAGACTATCGATGGCGCCAGGAGCGAGCCTTACGAACTTCTCACCGTTGACGTCGAAGAAGGTCACCAGGGCGCCATCATGGAAGAACTGGGCCGCCGCCGCGGCGACTTGCAGGATATGCAGCCCGACGGCAAGGGCCGCGTGCGGCTGGAGTACCGGATTCCGGCGCGCGGTCTGATCGGTTTCCAGGGCGAATTCCTTACCCTCACGCGCGGCACCGGCGTCGC
The DNA here is from genome assembly GCA_031265765.1 of Azoarcus sp. Lineage (GTDB taxonomy): Bacteria > Pseudomonadota > Gammaproteobacteria > Burkholderiales > Rhodocyclaceae > WRNU01. The sequence continues at coordinate 15,030 of JAISCE010000094.1, read as the reverse complement.
CAGCCACGTATTCGACGATTACGGCCCTCTTGCCGGCAATATGGCGGAGCGCCGCAATGGCGTGCTGGTCTCGCAGAACGACGGCGCCGCCGTGGCCTATGCGCTATGGAACCTGCAAGACCGGGGCCGCATGTTCGTCGATCCCGGCGACCAGCTTTACGAAGGCATGATCATCGGCGTCCACAGCCGCGACAACGATCTCGTCGTCAACCCGATCAAGGGCAAGCAACTTACCAACGTCCGCGCCTCCGGCAAGGACGAAGCCATCAACCTTACGCCGCCGATCCAGCTCACTTTGGAGTCGGCGGTCGAATTCATCGCCGACGATGAACTCGTCGAAATCACCCCGAAAAGCATCCGCCTGCGCAAACGCCACCTGAAGGAAATCGACCGCAGGCGCGCCGCGCGCGCGGAAGATGCGTAGCTCGCCGCATTTCAAACTCATGGAACGAAAACGGACACAGCATTGAAGTGCTGTGTCCGCACATGACTATCGCCGGGCAGTAGCGCCGGCCATCGCCGCTTCTGCCCGGCAAGACGGATCAAGTACCGTCGAAGTTCACTTCAAAGGAGGTAATGCCCGTGATATCGATGTCCGCGCTGTTGGGGGTGACGCCGCCGCCGTCAGGCACATCGGGCGAGTCGCCATCATCCGGTTCGCAGAAAGGTACGACCCAGACGGGATAGCACGGATATTGCGGATAGACTATCACCGGAGGCGGCGGGGGAGGCGGCGGCGGGGGAGGCGGGCACCATACAGGCGGGTACCACACGGGCGGGCAAAAGACGGGGGGAAAACAAACGATAGGCGGCGGCCCCCATATCGGGGGGCAAATCGGACCGAAGAACATCACAATCTCCTGAAACGGCAAACACGCATAAACGCCTCGAAAAAGCCTTGTTCCTGAAAGAAGCAAAGGCCGCGAACATTGATTTCACGTCCCAAGTCCCAGCGGAGCGAAGCTTTCGAGGCACCCGAATACACGGCGTGGTTGAGCCACGGTATTTCTGCAAAAGCGAACGACACAGCCGCCTGGCGGCAGCCTCGTATTCCGCTTTCCCCCTTGCCAATGCCGAAACAACGCATCGGCATGATCCCTCGTGTTTCGCAATGTATCAATGTATACATGTTAATGCTGCTTGTCACGCATGTAAACATTTTGATCTCGACCGGTTGCGCCGCAAACGATGCTTGCCCGCATCCCGGCTCAGGCTTTTTGCGCGATGTACGCCTTGATGGCCCCGGCATCCGGGGCCATGACATCCACCCGTTGCGGCAGCGCCTCCAGACCTTGCAGTCCGGCAGGGATCGTCGGCTCGCGCCCGAGCGCCTCCCGGATCGTGTCGGCGAACTTCGCTGCCTGCGCGGTTTCCAGCACCAGTAGCGGCGCGTCGGCGGGCAACCCGGAAGCGTGCCGCAAGGCGAGCTTGAGGCCATCGGCGGTATGGGGGTCGATGGTTACGCCGTAACGTTCATGCGCTTCCCTGATCGTCGCCAGGCGGTCGGCATGGGAACTGCTGCCCGAGGCGAAGCCGAATTCCGGCAGGCGCGCGAAGCAGGGCGTGCGCGACAGATCGAAAGCGCGACCGGCGTCGATTTCCGCCCATAATCCGGCGACCTTCTCCGGATCGCGGCCCGCGAGGTCGTATACGAAACGCTCGAAATTCGATGCCTTGGAAATATCCATCGACGGGCTGGATGTGACATGGGTTTCGGCGGCCTTGCGCGGGCGGTAAACGCCGGTGCGGAAGAATTCGTCGAGTACGTCGTTCTCGTTGGTGGCGAGAATCAGCCTTGCGATTGGCAAACCCATCTGGCGCGCGATGTGCCCGGCGCAGATATTGCCGAAATTGCCCGACGGTACGCAAAAGGCGACCTGCTCGTCGCTGTTTTCGGTGGCGGCGAAGTAGCCCTTGAAGTAGTAGACGATCTGCGCCGCGATCCGCGCCCAGTTGATTGAATTGACCGCGCCGATCCGGTGGCGCGCCTTGAAGGGCGCATCGTTGGAGATTGCTTTCACGATGTCTTGCGCTTCGTCGAACATGCCGGTGACGGCGATGTTGAAAATATTGCCGTCGGTGAGCGAATACATCTGCGCGCGCTGAAAGGCGCTCATCTTGCCGTGCGGCGAGAGCATGAATACCTTGATTCGCGCCTTGCCGCGCATCGCATATTCCGCCGCCGAGCCGGTGTCGCCGGAAGTCGCGCCGAGGATATTGATCGTCTCGCCCCGCTTTTCCAGCGTGTATTCAAAGAGATTGCCCAAAAGCTGCATCGCCATGTCCTTGAAGGCGAGCGTGGGGCCGTTCGATAGTGCGAGCAAGCCGAGCCGCCCCGGCTCCAGCCAGTGCAGCGGCGCGATCTGTTCGGGATCGTCGCCCGCGCGGGCGTGGCGGTAAACCTCGGCGGTGTAGGTGCGTTCGCAGATTTCGCGCAAATCGCCGGCGGGAATGTCACCGATGAAGCGCGACAATATCTCGAAAGCCAGCCCGGCATACGACAGCCCGCGCCATGCATCAAGTTCGGCGCGGCCAATGCGGGGATAACGTTCCGGCAGGTACAGGCCGCCGTCCGGGGCCAGTCCGCCAAGGAGGATGTCGCAGAATTCGGATTGGGCGCAATGACCGCGAGTGGAAAGGTATTTCACGAAAAATCCTTGAAAGCCTGGGAAAGCGGAACGCGGCAATCCGCCGCACGGGAAGAAGCGGGAAGTCTACCCAAAGCCGCGCAAAAAGACTCGCCGGATGACGGCGCGGGCAGGGCGCGCACCGCTGGCGATGCAAAGCGGCGAATTGCGCAGGGGAAGAAGCCGCCGTTTTTGCCATTGGGACGTGCATGTCCCGCCAGGGCGATTTCGCGTTTCCGGCTTCCGTGCGGCGGGGAGATTCGTAAATTGTCCGGGGGCGGGATTTCCCTGCGCTATGGGCGCTTGCAATCCTTTTGTCTTCACGGCTATAATCCGCCGCTTTTCGGGGGCTGCTCGGTCAGGGCGGCCCGTTATCAGGTACTCCGTCCGCCAATCGCAGCGGGCGATGAGGAGAACAACATGAGTCTAGGCCTTGTTGGGCGCAAGGTCGGCATGACTCGCATCTTTGCCGAGGATGGCGCGTCCATCCCGGTTACGGTGCTTGACGTGTCCGACAATCGCGTGTCCCAGATCAAGACGGATGACGCCGACGGCTATGCCGCAGTGCAGATCGCTGTCGGCAAGCGCCGCGCCAGCCGCATCGGCAAGGCGCTGGCGGGGCATCTCGCCAAGGCGGAGGTCGAACCCTGCCGTCTGTTGCGCGAATTCCGCGTCGAAGCCGCCAAGCTCGCTTCCTTGAAGGCGGGCGATGCCATCGGCGCCGATATTTTCGCCGTCGGCCAGAAGGTCGATGTCACTGGCGTCACGATCGGCAAGGGCTTTTCCGGCCCGCAGAAACGCCACAATTTCGGTTCGCAGCGCGCTTCCCACGGTAATTCGGTGTCGCACAACGCACCGGGTTCCATCGGCATGGCGCAAGACCCGGGCCGGGTATTTCCGGGTACGCGCATGTCCGGCCAATACGGCAACGCGCAGCGCACGACCCAGGGACTCGAAGTGGTGCGCGTCGATGCCGAGCGCCAGTTGCTGCTGATCAAGGGCGCGGTGCCGGGCGCCAAGGGTGGCGACGTGGTCATTCGTCCCGCGATAAAGGCATGAGGGGGACGACATGGAATTGAAACTCTTGAATGCCGAAGGTCAGGAAGCCGCGACGCTGCAAGCGTCCGATGCGCTTTTTGGCCGGGATTACAACGAGGCGCTGATTCATCAGGTGGTGACCGCCTATCTGGCGAATGCCCGCTCCGGCAACCGCGCCCAGAAGACTCGCGCCGAAGTGTCGCACTCGACGAAGAAGCCTTTCCGCCAGAAGGGTACGGGCAATGCCCGCGCCGGTATGCGGGCAAGCCCGCTGTGGCGTGGAGGCGGCCGGATATTCCCGAACAAACCGGACGAGAATTTCGCGCAAAAGCTCAATCGCAAGATGTATCGCGCCGGGGTGGCGTCCATCCTGTCGCAGCTCGCACGCGAGGATCGCCTCGCGGTGGTCGATGATTTCAGCGTGGAGGCGCCGAAGACGCGCCTTCTCGTGCAGAAGCTCAAGAACCTGGGGTTCGGTTCGGCGCTCGTGATTACCGAGAGCATGGACGAAAACCTGTACCTGTCCTCGCGCAATCTGTACGACGTGCTGGTGCTCGATGTGGATGAAACCGATCCGGTTTCGCTGGTGCGCTTCCCGAAGGTACTGCTTACCAAGGGGGCGCTCGCCAAGATGGAGGAGGCGTGGCAATGAGCACTGTAAGCCAGGAACGTCTGTTGCAGGTGTTGCTTGCCCCGCAGATTTCGGAGAAGGCGACGTGGGTCGCCGACAAGAACGGGCAGGTTATTTTCAGGGTGACTTCCGATGCCGCCAAGCCGGAGGTGAAGGCCGCGGTCGAGGCTTTGTTCAAGGTCGAGGTCGAGTCGGTGCAAGTCCTGAACGTCAAGGGCAAGGAAAAGCGCAAGGGCCGCATCGCGGGCCGGCGCAAGGGCTGGAAAAAAGCTTTCGTCAGCCTCAAGCCCGGCCAGGAAATCAATTTTGCGGGCGGGGAGTAAACGATCATGGCATTGGTAAAACTCAAGCCGACTTCCGCTGGCCGCCGTTCAATGGTCAAGGTGGTCAATCCGGGGCTGCACAAGGGCCGTCCGGTCGACGCCCTGATCGAGAAGAAGATCAGCAAGGCCGGGCGCAACAATGCAGGCCGCATCACGGTTCGCCATCAGGGCGGTGGTCACAAGGTGCATTACCGGGTGATCGATTTCCGTCGCAACAAGGATGGCATCCCCGCCAGGGTCGAACGCATCGAATACGATCCGAACCGCTCCGCGAATATCGCGCTGCTGCTCTATGCCGATGGCGAGCGCCGTTATATCATTGCGCCGCGCGGTGTCGACGCCGGACAAACGCTGTTGAGCGGCGCCGAGGCGCCGATCAGGCCCGGTAACGCGCTGCCGATCCGCAATATTCCGGTCGGTTCGACGATCCATTGCATCGAACTGTTGCCCGGCAAGGGCGCGCAGATTGCCCGTTCGGCGGGCGCTTCGGTGCAGCTGCTCGCCCGTGAAGGCGCTTATGCGCAGTTGCGGTTGCGTTCCGGTGAAATCCGCCGCGTGCATGTCGAATGCCGCGCCACGATCGGCGAGGTCGGCAACGAGGAACATGGTTTGCGCAAGATCGGCAAGGCCGGCGCCAACCGCTGGCGCGGCATCCGTCCGACGGTGCGTGGCGTGGTCATGAATCCGGTCGATCACCCGCACGGCGGCGGCGAAGGCCGTACCGGCGAAGGCCGAGTGCCGGTCAGCCCATGGGGCACGCCGACCAAGGGGTATCGGACGCGCAACAACAAGCGCACCGATACGATGATCGTTCAGCGTCGTCACAAGCGTTAAGGGTAAGGGGTAACAGATGGCACGTTCTATCAAGAAAGGCCCGTTTGTCGACGCTCACCTTCTCAAGAAGGTCGATGCTGCGCGGGCGAACAACGACAAGCGTCCGATCAAGACCTGGTCGCGTCGTTCCACCGTCCTGCCCGACTTCGTCGGCCTGACGATCGCGGTTCACAACGGCCGCCAGCATATCCCGGTCTATGTTTCCGAAAACATGGTCGGTCACAAGCTTGGCGAATTCGCGCTGACACGAACCTTCAAAGGGCACGCCGCCTCGAAGAAGGCCAAGAGATAAGGAAAGATGATGGAAACCAAAGCAAGTTTGCGCGGTGTTCGTCTTTCGGCGCAGAAAGGCCGCCTCGTGGCCGACCTGGTTCGCGGCAAGCCGGTCGAGCAGGCGCTCAACATCCTCGGCTTCTCGCCTAAAAAGGGCGCGAAGATCATCCGCAAGGTGGTCGAATCGGCCATCGCCAATGCCGAACACAACGACGGCGCCGACATCGACCTGCTCAGGATCAGAACCATCCACGTGGAGGAGGGGACGACCCTCAAGCGTTTCACCGCGCGGGCCAAAGGTCGCGGCAATCGCATTTCCAAGCCGACCAGCCACATTTACGTGACTGTTGGCGAGTAAGGGGCACATATGGGTCAGAAAATCAATCCCACTGGATTCCGTCTCGCCGTTACGCGCGACTGGGGTTCGCGCTGGTATGCATCGAGCCAGGATTTCTCCAAGAAACTCGGTGAAGATCTCAAGGTTCGGGACTATCTCAAGAAGCGCCTGGCGCATGCGTCGGTATCGCGCGTGGTGATCGAGCGCCCGGCCAAGAATGCCCGCATCACTCTGTTCTCGGCGCGTCCGGGCGTGGTGATCGGCAAGAAGGGCGAGGAGATCGAGGCGCTCAAGCAGGATTTGCAGAAAATCATCGGTGTGCCGGTGCATGTGAACATCGAGGAAGTGCGCAAGCCCGAGATCGATGCCAAGCTGATCGCCGACTCGATCGCGCAGCAACTCGAAAAACGCATCATGTTCCGCCGCGCCATGAAACGCGCGATGCAAAATGCCATGCGCCTTGGCGCGCAGGGCATCAAGATCATGAGCGCGGGTCGTCTGAACGGTGCGGAAATTGCCCGTACCGAGTGGTACCGCGAAGGCCGCGTGCCGTTGCATACCCTGCGCGCGCACATCGATTACGGCGTCTCCGAGGCGCAGACGACCTATGGCATCATCGGGATCAAGGTTTGGGTCTACCGGGGCGAAGCGCCGGGCCGCAACGAGCCGCCAGCCGCCGAGCCGGAGACCGAAAATCGCCGTGGCCGCCGTGGCGCGCCGCGCGGCGACGGTGAAGGCCGCTCCCGCCGCTCCCGTCGCCAAGAAGAAAGCAGGAGTGAATGATGTTACAGCCGACAAGAAGAAAATATCGCAAGGAACAAAAAGGCCGTAACACGGGCTTGGCCACGCGCGGCGCGAAGGTCAGTTTCGGCGAATACGGGCTGAAGGCGATCGGGCGCGGTCGTTTGACCGCGCGCCAGATCGAGGCGGCGCGGCGGGCGATGACCCGCCACATCAAGCGCGGCGGTCGTATCTGGATTCGCATCTTCCCGGACAAGCCGATTTCCAAGAAACCCGCCGAAGTGCGGATGGGGAACGGCAAGGGCAATCCCGAATACTGGGTTGCCGAGATCCAGCCGGGCAAGGTGCTCTATGAGATGGATGGCGTCGATGAGGCGCTTGCGCGCGAGGCTTTCCGTCTGGCCGCAGCCAAGTTGCCTATCGAAACCGTGTTCGTTACGCGCCAGGTGGGGTAAAGCATGAAAGCGAATGAACTCCGCGCCAAGGGCGCAGAAGAATTGAATCAGGAGTTGCTGGACTTGTTGAAGGCGCATTTTTCCTTGCGCATGCAGCACGCTACCCAGCAGTTGAACAATACGAGCCAACTGGGCAAGGTGCGCCGCGACATTGCGCGTGTCCACACGCTCATTCGTGAAAAGGCGGGTGTGCAATGAGCAGCGAGCAAGTACAGAAGGTTCGCCGCCGCGTGCTGGTCGGGCGCGTCGTGAGCGACAAGATGGACAAAACGGTAACGGTGCTGGTCGAGCGCCGTGTGAAGCATCCGCTTTATGGCAAGATCGTGATTCGTTCGACCAAGTATCATGCCCACGTCGAAAACGGCGTGGCGGCGCAGGGCGATCTGGTCGAGATCGAGGAGGGCCGTCCGGTTTCCCGCACCAAGACGTGGCGGGTAACGCAAGTGGTGGAGAAAGCGCGCGTGATTTGAGCGCGCGTCTTTCCTGGCGGGTTTCGTGCCCGTCGCTACCATGAAAAATAAAAAAACCCGCGCTTGCGCGGGTTTTTTTATGATGCGCTGGACATGGGCGCATTCCTCGATACGAGATGGTACAGCCTGAAGGGGACAAGTCACGGAATTTATACAAAGGTACCTTCATGTTGTTGACGTTCATAGCGAGTAGGTATAGACTAAACGGCAAGGTACCTTATAAACGAACGTTTCAGCACCTTTCAAGGATATGCTCATGCTGTTCCGCTTTTTATCCCGTTTCAAATCCCGCTTGCGCTCGCATGGCTGCGCCAGGCGGCGCGCCAAATCCCTGCTTCCTCCCGTCGGTTCTGCTGCCGTTCCGCAGGAAAGGGCGCGGCAACCCGCTTGTCCTTCGGAATGCCCCCTATGCAGCAAACGCTGTATACTTGCCATGCCTCGTTGCAAGCACGGCGAGGCGTTCATTCAGTTCATGCGAACGTATGCCGGAGACCCGCAAACCCGAACCCTGTAGCGATGAACAATTGCTGCGTCTTTTTCATCGCGCCGCCAAATGGATCGTACGCGGGCATTTTCATCGTGACGCCGTACATCATGCGCAAGGGCATATCCTCTCCGTTCTCGGCGAATCCGAAAGCGTCAGTCAGCGCGAATTGCTGGAACGGCTCCATATTCGCTCCGCTTCCTTGAGCGAACTCCTGATAAAGCTGGAAAAAAGCGGTGCCATCGTCCGGCGGCGCAGCGAAAAGGACAAGCGCAATTTTCTTTTGCAACTGACCGGGCAAGGGCGTATTGAACTGGCCGAGCAGTATCGGCGGCGGCAGCAAAGCGCGGAGCGTCTTTTTTCTGCATTGAGCGATGCCGAACGCGAATCCCTGGCGGCGCTTTTGGCTCGCCTTCTCAATGTTTGGGAAGCGGAAGAAAGGCAGCGGGAAGGCAGTGAGAACGGATGGGGACAGATCAAGAGATGGCTCAAGCGTGAGATTCGCCAGAAAATAAAAAGATGAGCCGCCCGTTTTCTCACGCGGTGGAAGTGTCGGCGACGCGCCCGCGCGCCGGGGCGGGTCAAGCCCTGGCCTGTTTGTGCGCAGGCTTGAGGCTGTTGTTGGCAGCGATGCCGTTGCGCTCGATGAGGACGTGCATGTATTCGGCCAGGGTGGCGAGGCGACCGCTGGCCGGATCGATGTCGCGGGCGCGTTCGATCAGCGCGCGCGCCTGGCGGGCGAGAGCGCCATTCCAGCCGAGGTGCTCGATGCGGCGCAACAGGGCCAGCGCGGCGTTGAACAGCACGACGGGATGCCCCGGCATTTGGCGGGCGGCGCTCGTCATGGCTTCGACTGCGCCATCGTAGTCGCCAGTGCGGGCTTTTTCCGCGCCGGCCTTGATGAGATCGCGGACTTCTTTCTGGACGTTCCGCTCGATTTCTTGCGAGAGCGGTTCGAGTCCGCGCATTCGCAGCATTTCGCGCAATGCGCCGACGGTCTGTTCGTCCGCTGTATTCCGGAGGATGTTCGTCACGACTTCGCTGCCTGCGCGTTCGAGGCGCTGGTCGAAACAAGCTTTGACCAATTCGCGGGAAAGCCCTGGCGACAGCGTGGCCCCGGCGGATGTGAGGCTTGCCGCGGTATCGAGATCGTCCTGGGCTTTGTCCGTTTTGCCGCTGTGGGCGTGAAGCATGGCATTGGCCAGTGCTTTGCACAGTGCGGCGTTGGGCTGGTTGCCGAGGCGGCGTTCGAGATCGTTGATGGTGGCGCGGGCGGCGTCGGCTTTGTCCTGGGCGATTTGCGCCTGGGCCAGCCGGACGTGGATTTCCGGGTCGCGGAAGCGGGAATGCGCACTTTGCCGGATAACTTCGGAGAGCGCCTTTTCGGCAGTGGCGGCGTCGCCCGTCTCCATCGCCAGTTCGCCGAGGCGGTGATAGCGTCCGAGGCGGTAAGGCGAGTGTTCGATAGCGGTTTGCAGCACTTTGCAGGCGGCTTCACCTTGCCCGCTTTCGGCGCGCACACGGGCGAGCAGATCGTAGGCCGCCATGAAATGGCCGTTTTCGACGATGAGTTCGGAGAGCAGGGCGTCGGCGGCGGTGTAATCTTTTTTGAAGGCGAGGCAGCGGGCAAGCCCCAGTTGCGCCCAGGGGATGCTCTGGCTGGCAACGATCTGGCGATAAATGGCTTCGGCTTCGGCGAGTTGTCCGGCAGCGATGTGATAGCCGGCTTCGAGGCGACGGAAGTCGATGATGTATTGTGGGTGTTCGGCTTCCGCCTCCAGGCAGTAGTCGATGGCGCCGAGCCAGTCGCCCATGGCGGCCAGTTGCCTCGCGGGCAGGAAGACTTCGCGTTTGCCGACGAGTCGCGTCAGTCGGTCTTGCAGAGTGCCGGGCGCGAGCGGGGTGAGGATGTAATCGTCGGGCAGAAGTTCGGCGGCGCTGATGACGCATTCATGGTTGCGCTCGCTGGTGATCATGACGAACAGCGTGTCGTTGGTGATGATCTCGTGCTGGCGCAGGTCTTCGAGCAGGTGCTGGCCGTCTTGCCCGTCACCGAGGGCGTAGTCGCACAGGATCAGATCGTAATGGCGCGTGTGCAAGTGGCGCAGGGCTGTGTGCGCGCTGATGGCGAAGTGGATGGTGGAGAATCCGAATGAGGAAAGCATGCCGCGTAATTGCATGCGCAATTTGGGATTGCTGGCGACGACGAGGATCTGGAATTCTTCAAATTTGGGCATGATGGCGAATCCGGAAAACCATTGGCGCGGAAGTCTTGACGGTCGGTGCAACTCTACGCTTTGATGCGCGCGGATGGAGCGGATTTGGGCTCGTTCCGCCCCATTCGGTACGCTTGTTTTTACTTCAGCGCAAAGCCCCGCGCGTGCAAGGCTTCAGTCAGCCGGTCGCGTCCGGACAAGGCGCCGGCATTGGCGACTCGCTTGGATGAATGTACGGCCCAGGTGGCATGCACTTTCATTTTCTGTTCTTCGTAGAAGCGCGCCATGGCGGCGTTATAGGTTTCGATACCCGGCGTCTGGGCATCGAGCGAATAACGTTCGTCGTGCAGTACCACCGATTGCGGTAGCCGCGGTTTGATGTCGGCGGGCCGCGCCGGATCGGGTCTGCCCACGCAGAGGCCGAACATGGCAATGGTCTTGGGCGGCAATCCGAGCAATTCGGCGATTTCTTCCGGCTGGTTGCGCATGGTGCCGGTATACACAATGCCAAGTCCGAGCGATTCCGCCGCCACTGCCGCGTTTTGGGCCGCCACTGCGGCGTCGATGGCGGCGACGAGGAACATTTCGAGGTAATCGAGCGCCTCGCCCGGGCGTTGGGTGATCTGGGTCACGCGCTCCAGGCGGGCGAGATCGGCGATCCATACCAATTGCAGCGGCGCTTCTCCAACTTGCGGCTGTTTGCCCGTCAACTCGGCCAGTTTCGCGCGCCGCGCGGCATCGCGTACAGCAATCACGCTCCAGGCTTGCAGGTTGGAAGAACTCGATGCCGATTGCGCGGCGGCGACAATGGCGGCAAGCTGCTCGTCGCTTACCGGGTCGGGCAGGTAAGCGCGCACTGAACGGTGCTTGAGCAGGTGTTCGATGATTGGCGACCAGGCTGCCGGCGCGGGCTGCGAGGCATCGCCGTAACGCGCGGCGATGAGCTGTTGGCGGGCAATGTTCATATCGATCTCCTGTAAGTGGGGTACGCCATGCGGCATGAAGGAGAGAGTATAAACAGCCTGCCGGCATGCCGTCCGCAAGCGAGCGATATTTGACGGGTTCCGGGAGGTATTCGCCGATGCGGTAAATGGCCGGAGTCGACAAATCGCGTCGATTTCGTCGACTTTTCATGTCGGCTTATATCGTGCGGGTTTTTTCCGTGCGCTTTCGGGCCGACGCCGGGCTTGTCGTTGCTCCCGATGCCGCACAAATGGCGTTGACTTGTGTCTGGACTTTCCCTAGAATCCGTCTCCTTTTGTGGGCTGGCTTGCAGTTGCCGGACACAAACCGGAATCAACCGCCCGAGGCGGCCCATGGGGCTGCCTCGGTTTTTTGGAAATTCTCAAGCCATGCCGACAATCAATCAGCTCGTTCGCAAACCGCGTCAAGTGGAAGTTGCCAAGAGCAAGGTGCCCGCGCTCGATGCGTGTCCGCAAAAACGCGGCGTTTGTACTCGCGTCTACACCACGACACCGAAGAAACCGAATTCCGCGTTGCGTAAAGTGGCCAAGGTGCGGCTCACCAACGGCTTCGAGGTCATTTCGTACATCGGCGGCGAGGGGCACAACCTGCAAGAACACTCGGTGGTGCTGATTCGCGGCGGTCGGGTGAAGGATCTGCCGGGGGTGCGCTACCACATCGTTCGCGGCTCCCTCGATCTTCAAGGGGTCAAGGATCGCAAGCAGTCGCGCTCCAAATACGGCGCCAAGCGTCCAAAGCAGTCCTGATCGGGCTGACCTGTTCAATTTCAAGAGGTTGTCATGCCGCGTCGTCGTGAAGTTCCGAAACGTGAAATCCTGCCCGATCCCAAGTTCGCGTCGCAGGATGTCTCCAAGTTCATCAACGTAATCATGCAGTCCGGCAAGAAGTCGGTTGCGGAACGCATCGTCTATGGCGCGTTCGAGCACATCAGCGTCAAGGCGGCCAAAGACCCGCTGGAAGTGTTCTCCGCCGCGGTGACCAACGTCAAGCCGGTGGTGGAAGTCAAGAGCCGTCGTGTCGGCGGCGCGAACTATCAGGTTCCGGTTGAAGTGCGTCCTTCCCGCCGCATGGCTTTGTCGATGCGCTGGCTGCGCGAGGCCGCCCGCAAGCGCGCCGAAAAGTCGATGGCCCAGCGTCTGGCCGGCGAGTTGCTCGAAGCGGCGGAAGGTCGCGGCGCGGCAATGAAAAAACGCGAGGAAGTGCACCGCATGGCCGAAGCCAACAAGGCTTTCTCGCACTATCGTTTCTGATTGTGTCGACCGGTGGCGCATCGGGCCCTGTGAAGGGCTCGATTGTTTTGTAAACGTTTTGACCCCCGTTCGTCGCGCTGGCGATGACGGCAGACAGAATAGGCAGGATAAATACCGTGGCTCGCAAGACCCCCATTGAGCGATACCGCAATATCGGCATCTCCGCGCACATCGACGCCGGCAAGACGACGACGACCGAACGCATCCTTTATTACACCGGCGTCAATCACAAAATCGGCGAAGTGCATGACGGCGCGGCCACCATGGACTGGATGGCCCAGGAGCAGGAGCGCGGCATCACCATCACTTCGGCGGCGACCACGTGTTTCTGGAAGGGGATGGATATGAACTTCCCCGAACACCGTTTCAATATCATCGACACGCCGGGACACGTCGATTTCACCATTGAGGTGGAACGCTCGATGCGCGTGCTCGACGGCGCGTGCATGGTGTATTGCGCCGTGGGCGGCGTGCAGCCGCAATCCGAAACCGTATGGCGGCAGGCGACCAAGTACAAGGTGCCGCGCCTGGCGTTCGTCAACAAGATGGATCGTTCCGGCGCGAACTTCTTCAAGGTCGTCGACCAGATGGAGACCCGCCTGAAGGCGCATCCGGTGCCGATCGTGATTCCGATCGGGGCCGAGGACAAATTCGCCGGCGTGGTCGACCTCATCAAGATGAAGGCAATCTACTGGGATGAAGCTTCCCAGGGGATGAAGTTCGATTACCGAGACATTCCCGCCGAACTGCTCGACGAAGCGAATACTTGGCGCGAACAGATGATCGAAGCCGCCGCCGAGGCGTCCGAGGAACTCATGAACGAGTACCTCGAAAACAGCGATCTGTCCGAAGACAAGATCAAACTGGGCCTGCGCCTGCGCACCATCGCCTGCGAGATACAGCCCATGCTGTGCGGCAGCGCCTTCAAGAACAAAGGCGTGCAGCGCATGCTCGATGCGGTGATCGAATTCCTGCCCTCGCCGATCGACATTCCGCCGGTGCGGGGCGTCGATGCCGACGATGATGAAAAGGAACTCCTGCGTCAGGCCGACGATGGCGAAAAATTCTCCGCGCTCGCTTTCAAACTGATGACCGACCCCTTCGTCGGCCAGCTTACCTTCGTGCGCGTCTACTCCGGCGTACTCAACTCGGGCGAGACCGTGCTCAATCCGGTCAAGGGCAAGAAAGAACGCATTGGCCGCATCCTGCAAATGCACGCCAACGAGCGCGAGGAAATCAAGGAAGTGCTCGCGGGCGACATCGCTGCTTGTGTCGGCCTGAAAGAAGTCACCACGGGCGAGACCCTGTGCGATCCCGCCTCCCCGATCATTCTTGAACGCATGGTTTTCCCCGATCCGGTGATCCATGTCGCCGTCGAACCCAAGACCAAGAGCGACCAGGAGAAAATGGGCATTGCGCTGGGCCGTCTGGCGGCGGAAGACCCTTCGTTCCGCGTCCGCACCGACGAAGAATCGGGCCAGACCATCATCTCCGGCATGGGCGAACTGCACCTCGAAATCATCGTCGACCGCATGAAGCGCGAATTCAATGTCGAAGCCAATGTCGGCGCGCCGCAAGTGGCCTACCGCGAAGCAATCCGCAAGCCGGTCGAACAGGAAGGCAAATTCGTCAAGCAATCCGGCGGTCGCGGCCAGTATGGGCACGTCTGGATCAAGCTGGAACCGAACGAAGCCGGCAAGGGCTACGAATTCATCGATGCCATCAAGGGTGGCGTGGTGCCGCGCGAATACATCCCGGCGGTCGACAAAGGTTTGCAGGAAACCCTGCCCAACGGCGTGCTTGCCGGTTTTCCCGTGGTGGATGTCAAGGTCACGCTTTTCGACGGCTCCTATCACGATGTGGACTCCAACGAAAACGCCTTCAAAATGGCCGCCTCGATGGCCTTCAAGGATGCGATGCGCAAGGCCAGTCCGGTTCTGCTCGAACCGATGATGGCCGTCGTCGTCGAAACCCCGGAGGATTACATGGGTAACGTCATGGGCGATCTCTCCGGGCGCCGGGGCATCGTCCAGGGCATGGATGACCTGCCCGGCGGCATGAAGGAAATCAAGGCCGAAGTACCGCTGGCCGAAATGTTCGGCTACGCAACCCAGTTGCGTTCGCTCACCCAGGGCCGTGCAACCTACTCGATGGAGTTCAAACACTACGTCGAAGCGCCCAAGAGCGTGGCCGAGGCCGTCATCAGCAATCGCAAATAAACACAGTAATCTGAAACAAGGAGCCAACAATGGCCAAGGGTAAGTTTGAACGCACAAAGCCGCATGTGAACGTGGGGACGATCGGTCACGTAGACCACGGCAAGACCACGCTGACGGCGGCGATCACGACGATCCTGTCGAAGAAGTT
>JAISCE010000028.1 GCA_031265765.1 Azoarcus sp. | reverse complement strand
AACGATTCTGGATTTCCGGAAGGTGCAGAAGCGGGACTGTTCAACGCCCGCAAACAAGCGTTTCTGCGGCGGCGTGTGGACGCGCAGGCAGCAGGAATATCGGATGTGCGCGGAAGGGGTCTATCCATGAGCGACGCTCACGTGGAGTACGACCTGTGCTGACGCCGAGGATATTGTGCGCCGTAGCCGCAGTGGCCGGGCTGCTGGTTGGCTTTGCTTGCGGGTACTGGTGGGTCGATGGCAACCGCGACGCGGCTGTGCGCACGCTCGCCGAGGCGCGAGAGCAAGCCGTGGTCGAGGCGGCGCGCGCAAGCGAATCGCTCCGAGAGCGGGAGGCGGCGCTGGCGTTGGCCATCGGACCACAGGCGGGCGCGAAGTACATTGAGGAATTGGAAAATGTCAAAGCGGAAAATGATCGCTTGCTGGCTGACCTGCGCGCTGACAATGTCCGGCTGCGCAAGCGGTGGAATTCCTGCGCCGCCGATCGCGTCGCTCAAGATGCCGATGCCGGACGCGAGCTTGATGAAGCCGCCCGACTACGAGATGAGAGTGCAGGCCGAATTGTTCGAGCCGCCGCAGAGTGCGACGCCCAGGTGAGGGGATTGCAGGGTGTGGTGGTCGAAATCCATGATCGCGTGAATGCACAAGAGCATAACCCGTAAGCCTGAAATCGTTTCCGCAACCCAAAATCGCGCCGCGCCGTTGCTGGGTTTGTGGGCTGCGGAATTGGGATGGTTGCGGAAATGATATTGAGGCAAGTGATTGATCTCGTGCATATTGTGCTGTGACTTAGGATCAAGTGCCGCAAGGCGTGGAGGTTCAAGTCCTCTTCGGGGTACCATGTTGATTTTATCGAGGAAAAATGATTTTCCCAGAATGCGGGGAAGTCAAATGGGAAAACTGGCCTTTCTTAGTTTTTGGTTCTACAATAACTGGCATGGAGATCGTTTTCGACCTGGAAAAAAGCGACCGCAATGTCCATGAACGCGGACTTTCCTTTGCGTGCGCCGCCGATTTCGATTTCGAGACCGCGCACGTCTGGCAAGACATGCGCAAGACTTACCCGGAAATACGCTTCGTCGCGTTGGGCTATCTGGAAAACCGCCTCCATGCGCTGGTTTTCAGCCTCGCGCTGGGCGGTATCCGGGTCATCAGTTTTCGCAAGGCCAACCGGCAGGGAAGGAGAAAAACATGGCTTCCAGCTTACCCGTGATTGATGAAGATGGTGAAGTCAGCGACTTGTCCCGTGTCGACTTCGGAACGTTCCGCCCCGCGCGCGAAGTGCTGCCTCCGGAACTGTATGCGGGGCTGGCGTCCTTGAAAAACCGGGGCGGACGCCCCAAGTCCGCCGCGCCCAAAATCCAGACCGCCATTCGCTTCGATCCGGATGTGCTGGCGCGGCTCAAAGCCACGGGCAAGGGCTGGCAAACAAGGGTCAATGACACTATGCGCGAATGGCTGGAAGCGCATTCGGCGTGACGACCCGACAGGCGGTGTAAGGCGCGTAAAGTCATCTCGGCAGGCGAATGAAAAACGGCATGGGATGCCGAACCTGTTCGTGGCTTCGGCCAAAATGCTTTGGCTTTGACGCCGCCCCTTGCATGGGCGCATCATCGCATCTGCCCATATGGGCAATCCACGGAGAGGAGAAAACATGATGAATGCAGAGACTCTGGCCGAAGATTCGGAGTTCCTGGTTTTCACTGACAGCGCCGTCGCCAAGGTGCGCGAACTGATCGAGGAAGAAGGCAACCCCGCGCTGAAACTGCGCGTGTTCGTGAGCGGCGGCGGCTGTGCGGGGTTTCAATACGGTTTCACCTTCGATGAAGATGTCAACGAAGACGACACCTCGCTCGAAAAGGACGGTGTGACCTTGCTGGTAGATGCCATGAGCTACCAATATCTTGTCGGCGCCGAAATCGATTACACCGAAGGTCTCGAAGGATCGCAGTTCGTGATCCGCAATCCGAACGCGACCAATACTTGCGGTTGCGGGTCGTCGTTCTCGGTCTGAAGCGAGGTTTGCCGGAAAGCGGAGAAGGGTGCAAAGCCGCGCCCTTCTCCGCTTTCCGGCTCCTGCGGGTTTCAGTGTTTTGCCGCGATATCGTCGCTGGCGGCGACGCGATAGCTGAGCAATGCCAGATGCTTGTGCAGGAGGCGGGCATTCTCGCGGAACCGGATGAGTTCCTTGCCGGTCAGGGGCGCGGGGGAGGCCAATGCTACGGTCATTGGATTTTGCGCCACATTGTCGATACGGAATTCGTAATGCAGATGCGGGCCGCTCACCCGGCCGGTAGCGCCCACACGGCCAATGGTTTCGCCTTGCTCGACGGTGTCGCCCACGCGCAGTCCGGGTGCGAAAGCGCTCAAATGCGCATAAGCCGTGCTCACATTCCCCTTGTGCTTCAGAACGACGATATTGCCGTAGCCGCCTTGATTGCCGACGAAACTGACCTCGCCGCCCGAAGTGGCCCGTACCGGCGTGCCGGCGGGCGCACCGAAATCCACGCCTTGGTGGTTTCGCCAGCTTCCGAATACCGGATGCAGGCGGCGGCCGAAGCCGGAAGTCACTTTGGTGAATTCCAACGGGGAACGCAGGAAAGTGCTGCGCAGGCTTTGGCCGGCGCTGGAGTAATAATCCGACTTGCCATCGGAGGTCGTGTGCCGGAAAACGGCATGGCGGCGGCCCTGGTTGATGAATTCGGCGGCAATGATGCGACCGGCGCGCGCTGAAATGCCTTTGTCGTAAAGTGTTTCGTAGATCACACTGAAAGTATCGCCGGGGCGCAGATCGGCATGGAAATCTATCTCGGTGCCGAACAGATCGGTGAGTTGGGTGGCGACGTTGTCGGGCAGATCGGCGGCCTCGGTCGCGGCGAACAGTGAATATTTGATGACGCCGTTGCGCATTTCGATACCGGTTTCGAGTGCGATTTCGGGCAAATGGGACACCCGGAACGGTTGATCGAGCGCCTCGCGCGCCACATCGATATAACCGCCGTCCGACGACAGCGGCAGGCGCAAGGACAGCAGGCGTCCGGAAATATCCACGACGGCGGTCAGCGATCTCCCGCTGCGCAACTGGCGCAGGGCGCGCGAGATCGCCTTGTTGTTCTGGAAAAAAACCTGTGCTTCCGGGTCCATGATCCCCAGGCGTTGGAAAATGGACTGCATCGTATCGCCAGGGCCGATACTGTCGTCATATATGAAAGGCAGGCCGGACGCGGGCAATTCTTCCGGCGTGACGGATAGTCTTTCCAGCACCGTTTGCATGTCGGCGGGGTCTTCCGGGACGACCATCGCGGTGGCGGCGACGCCGCCGAGAACGAAAACGCCCGCGAAACCGCCGATGAGCAAAGGCCGTCTGTTATCGAAAATCCGCCACGGCAGTTCGGCCATCCGGCGGCCCAGCGTGAGCAGGCGCGGATGCGGTTTTGCCAGGCGCGGATGCAGTCTTGCCAACCGCCAGCGAAATTCGCCCAGATGCCAGCGCAGATCGGCCAGATGTCCGGACAAACCGCCCATGCGCCAGCGCAACTTGGCGGAATGCTTTGGAAACGCGGCCAGACGCCAGTGCAGATCCACTAGCCGCCAACGTAGTTCGGCTAAAATCCTGCTTCTTTTTATTCGCATGATTGAAACTCTTGACTCTCTCGGGGAGCCATTGGAGTCTAGCAAAGCATGCAAATTCCCTGTTGTGACCTATTGGAGGAACCTATGAAAGAAATCGAGGCCGCGATGAGTTTGATCCGGCGCGGAACCGGCGAACTGCTGATCGAGGCCGAACTGGTCGACAAACTGAAGGCGGGCCGCCCTTTGCGGGTCAAGGCCGGCTTCGATCCGACCGCCCCCGACTTGCATCTTGGGCATACCGTCGTGCTCAACAAACTGCGTCATTTCCAGGAACTCGGACATCGCATCATGTTCCTGATCGGCGATTTCACCGGCATGATCGGCGACCCGAGCGGCAAAAACGCGACGCGCCCGCCGCTCACCCGGGAGCAAGTGCTTGCCAACGCCGCGACCTATCGGGAACAGGTCTTTAAAATCCTCGATCCGGACAAGACCGAGATCTGTTTCAACGCCACATGGATGAATGCGCTGGATGCCGCGGGGCTGATCCGCCTCGCCGCGCAGCAGACCGTGGCGCGCATGCTCGAACGCGACGATTTCGCCAGGCGTTACGCGAACCGGCAAGCGATTTCGATCCACGAATTCCTCTATCCGCTCTGCCAGGGTTACGACTCCGTCATTATGAAGGCCGATGTCGAACTGGGCGGCACCGATCAGCGTTTCAATCTGCTGATTGGGCGCGAACTGCAAAAGCACTATGGCCAAGCGCAACAATGCGTACTGATGATGCCGTTGCTCGAAGGGCTGGACGGCGTCAACAAGATGTCCAAGTCTCTTGGAAATTACATTGGCATTGCCGAGCCGCCGAAGGAAATCTTTGGCAAAACCATGTCGGTTTCCGACACCCTGATGTGGCGCTATTACGAATTGCTCTCGCTGCGCTCCTCGGACGAGATTGCTGCCCTGAAAACCGAAGTCGAGGGCGGGCGCAATCCGCGCGATGCCAAAATCATGCTGGCGCGGGAATTCGTCGCCCGCTTCCATGGCGAGCGGGCGGCGGATGAGGCATTCGCCGATTTCGAGGCGAGATTCCGGCAAAAAGCCATCCCCGACGACATCCCTGAAGTGCGGGTCGCGGTCGGCGATGGTATGCCGGTCTTCAAGGTCATCAAAGAGGCGGGCCTCACCGGCACCACCTCGGAAGCCGTGCGCATGATCGAACAGGGCGCGGTCAAGCTCGACGGCGAGCATATCGAAGACCGCGGCCTGCCGCTCGTTGCGGGCGGCAGGGTCGTTCTGCAAGTCGGTAAACGCAAATTCGCCGCCGTGGTGCTGGAGTGAACGCGCCTGCCAGCCATTGCCCCATAGGCGTCTTCGATTCCGGCGTGGGCGGTCTCACCGTCGTCCGCGCCCTGATGGAGCGCCTGCCGCTGGAAAGCATCGTTTACTTTGGCGACACCGCGCGGGTGCCCTATGGCGTCAAATCGGTGGCGACCATCGAGCAGTACGCCGCGCAAATCGTCGACTTCCTGTTGCGGCGGGGGGTCAAGATGCTGATCGTCGCCTGCAACACCATGGCTGCCGTGGCGTTGAAAACCATTGCGGCGCGCGCCGGAAACATCCCCGTCATCGACGTTATCGAAGCCGGTGCGCGTACTGCCGCGGACGGGCAGGGGGGGCGGATCGGCGTCATTGGCACACCGACCACGATCAACAGCAACGCCTATGCGCGGCGGATACACGCGCTCGCCCCCGGCGCGCGGGTTTATTCGCAGGCCTGCCCGCTTTTCGTCCCGCTGGTCGAGGAGGGCTGGCTCGATCATCCCGTCACTCGCCTGACCGCACAGGAATACCTGCGCCCCGTGCTGGCCGAGGACATCGACAGCCTCGTGCTCGGCTGTACCCATTACCCCCTGCTCAAACCATTGTTGCGCGATGTTGCAGGGGAGGGCGTGCGCCTGATCGATTCCGCCCTCACCGCCGCCGAACTGGCCGCCGTGCGCCTGCAACAGGCAGGGTTGGCCGCCACGGGTGCGGAACCGGCGGCCTGTCGCTACATCGTCACCGACATCCCGTTGCGTTTCCAGACGATTGGGGAAAGGTTCCTCGGGCGTTCACTTGGGGAAATCGAGCGGGTCGACTGGTAAGCCTGCCTCACGACCGGCTGCGCCGCGCCAGGTTTTCAAATGCGGCGCGCAAGGGGGCGTCCTCCGGCAAAGTCGCGGCGAAGGTTTCGATTTGCGTTCGCGCCGCATCCGAGATGGTGCGTGCCGATGGTGAATGCCGTGCGGACGGCGCTTCCGGCAGTTCGATCTTGATCTTGATCCGTTGCAGCGGATGACCGGCGCGGGCGAAATGCGCCAGCAAGCTCGGAATCGTCTGTTTGAGCCGCACCGCGATGGCGCTGCCGCGCACGTTGACTATCAGCGTCCCGTCTTTCAGATTTGCAATGCTACAAGCATATTTGCAATGCGCCGGCAAGCCCGCCGCGAGCACATGTTGCAGGCGTTCGAGGCGGGCGGCGTGATCCTGGAGGCGGGCAAGGGGCATGCCGCGCCCGAGGTAGCGGCGTAAAAGAGTGCTCATCGGATCAGTGTCGTACAAATGTGTATATCATGAATCCTGCCGGCGGCCCATGGCTGAAACCCGGCGGAACCGGCCCAGCATACCCATTATCCGCGCGGCCCCGCAGGCGGATTATCTTCTCAAGTCCGGACTTCTACACATTACACTTCGCTCCCCGCCGTTTTTCGATTTCCGTTCTTTCGATGTCTTCCCAACTCAATGCCCCGCAACGCGAAGCAGTCCGCTACCTTGATGGCCCTTGTCTGGTACTGGCCGGGGCGGGCAGCGGAAAGACGGGGGTCATCACGCGCAAGATCGCGTACCTGCTCGGGGAATGCGGCTTCGCTCCCGGCAACGTGGCGGCGATCACGTTTACCAACAAGGCGGCGCGCGAGATGCAGGAGCGGGTGGCGCGGCTCGTGGGCGGACGAACGCCGGAAGGGCTGACGGTTTGCACCTTCCATGCTCTTGGGGTGAGGATCGTCCGCGCGGAGGCGCGCCATTGCGGACTCAAGCCACAATTTTCCATTCTCGATGCCGCCGATACGGTGCAGATCGTCGCCGACATCGCGGGCGATGCGGAAAAAGGCATCGCCCGGCAGTTGCAATGGCGAATCTCGGCATGGAAAAACGCGATGATTCCTCCTTCCGAAGCGGCGCAGCTGGCCGGCGATGAAATTTCGGCGGCGGCGGCGCGGCTTTATCCGGACTATGAGCGCACCCTGCGGGCTTACCAGGCGGTCGATTTCGACGATCTCATCGCCTTGCCGGTGCGCTTGTTCGAGGAGAACGCCGAGGCGCGCGAACGCTGGCAGAACCGGCTGCGCTATTTGCTCATCGACGAGTATCAGGACACCAATCGCGCCCAATACCGTCTGCTGCGCCAGTTGACGGGCGTGCGCGGGGCGTTTACCGCGGTCGGCGACGACGATCAGGCGATCTACGCCTGGCGCGGGGCCGATATCGGGAACTTGCGCCAGCTACAAGTGGATTTCCCGCAACTCAAGCTCATCAAGCTCGAACAGAATTACCGTTCATCGCGCCGCATCCTGGAAGCGGCCAACCGGGTGATCGCCCACAACGACAAGATTTTCGAGAAAAAGCTATGGTCGGAGCATGGCATCGGCGAGCCGGTCGTCGTGACGGATTGCCACAGCGCCGAGCATGAAGCCGAATGGGTGGCAACGAAGATCGGCGCGCACAAGTTCCAGCACCGGAGCCGTTTCCGCGATTACGCCGTTCTGTATCGCGGAAACCACCAGGCGCGCCTCATCGAACAGCAATTGCGCAATCAGCATATTCCCTACACGATCTCCGGCGGGCAGAGTTTTTTCGAGCGATCCGAGATACGCGACATCGTGGCATGGCTGCGGTTGCTGGCGAACGAGGATGACGATCTCGCCTTCATCCGCGCCATCACCGTGCCGAGGCGCGGCATCGGCGCCGGCACTGTCGAAGCGTTGGGCAATTACGCCGGACGCCGCCACTTGAGCATGTACGCTGCCGCGCACGAAGAAGGCTGCGGCGCGCACATGCAAGCGCGTCAATTGGAAGCCGTGCGCCAGTTCACCGCTTTTGCCGCTCACATGCGGCAGCGCGCCCGCGACGAACCGGCATCGCGGACGCTCGCCACCCTGCTGGCGGCCATCCAGTACGAAACCTGGCTTTTTTCGCACCACGCCAACCGCGAAGCGGAAACGAAATGGCGCAATGTCGCCGATTTCGTCGATTGGCTTGGACGGCGCGGCAGCGAGGACGGTAAGAATCTGATCGAACTGACCCAGACGATTGCGCTCGCCTCGATGCTCGACAAGGAAGACCCCGATTTCGACGGCGTCCAGCTCGCCACGCTGCATGCGGCCAAAGGGCTGGAGTTTCCGCATGTTTTCCTGATCGGCGTCGAGGAAGGTTTGCTGCCGCATCAAAGCAGCGTCGACGAAGACAAGATCGACGAGGAGCGGCGGCTGATGTATGTCGGCATCACGCGCGCGCAGAGAAGCCTTCACCTCACCTGGTGCAAGCGCCGCAAGACCAGCGGGGCGTTGCGGGAGTGCGAGCCTTCGCGTTTCATCGCCGAAATGGGCGAAGATGTGCAAATCAATGGCCGCGAGCAGCGCAATGCCCCGCTATCGAAAGAAGAAGGCCGCGCGCGGCTGGCGGGCCTGATGGCAATGCTCGACGCACGGCAGACGCCCGGGCGGTGAGCGGGGAAACTCGGCCTAATCGGCTACCGTCCCGTCTCCCGTCAAGCTTCCGGCGGACTCCCCCCTGGCCGCTTCCGCCATCAACATCCGCTCCCGGCTCTCCGGCGTCTCCAGGCTGATGCGTCCCAGGATTCCGCCGCGATAATCGGCAAGCAGTACATTCGCCGCCTTTTCCAGATCGAGCGCGCCGCCCTTTTGCACGCATCCACGGCGGCGAGCCACTGCGTCGAGCAAAGCCTCGCCATCAAGCCCCGCCGTCTCGATGCGGTAACGCGCGGCGACGAGCGACGAATAACGTTGAAGCAGAATATCGCCCAGTCGCGCGGCAACTTCCTCGTCGATCACTGCATTGCGTCCGATCGCATGACTGGCCGCGAGCATGAAACCATCGGCATCGTGCTCGATCTTCGGCCACATCAAGCCCGGCGTATCGGTCAGCGTCATCCCGGGGCCGAGATCGAGCGTCTGTTGCCCCTTCGTCACTGCCGGCTCATCGCCGACCTTCGCCACACGGCGCTTGAGCAGCACATTCATGAGCGTGGATTTCCCGACATTGGGAATGCCGGTCAGAATCATGCGCAATGGCTTGACGCCATCGTTGCGGTGCGGCGCAAGCTGCCGCGCGGCAGCCGGAATGCGTGCCGCGTCGCCAGCCTTTTTGGCCGAAATCGCCAGCGCCCGCACGCCGGGCCGCGCATTGTAGAACGCCATCCACGCCGCCGTCGCCGCCGGATCGGCGAGATCCGCCTTGTTGAGCACCTTGAGACAAGGCCGGTTCCGGAAACGGCGCAGGGTTTCGATCATCGGATTGCTGCTGGCTCCGGGCAAGCGGGCATCGGTCACTTCGATGACGACATCGACCGCCGCAAGCGTTTCGGAAAGCTTGCGGCGCGCGGCATTCATATGGCCGGGAAACCACTGGATGGCAGGCATGGACGGGGTGAGCGCAAAATGGGCGCGCATTATCCCATCCTCGAACGCGGAACGAAGATTTCACGGCAAGCGTTTGCACAACCGCCCTGGCAGGCCGGCATCCGGCGATGCCTCCGCCACGAACCGCGCTAGAATCGCACCCTCATGAGCGCCGAACACAACCGCTTTCCCTCCGCCCCCTATGGCACGCTCCAAAACCCTTGGCGGCGGCCGGATGGCAGCGTAATCTCCTGCATCGAAAAGCTGAAAGTAATGCAGGAAAATCTCGACGAACTATGCCAATGCGCCAAAGAAGCCCTCGAAGACGCCGTGCTCATGGGATGCGACGAAGAACAGGTGAAAGAAGCCTTCCTTGCCGCAATCGCGGCGCTCAGTTCCGGCTACGCGCCCGGCGACGGCCCCGAACCCGCGGCGAAAAACACGAAACCGCCGCGCTGAAACCGCCGCAATCGTCCCGGCAAACCGCGAATCACTGCGGAACCAGGTCGATCGCCACGATTTCCGCCCGTCCCGATGTGCGCACCCTCGGCCCCCACGTACCGGCGCCGGAAGTTACCCAATAATTCGTACTGCCGCGCATGGAATGCCCATGCGCATTTTCATATATTGTCGCAACAACCCAGTTGACGGGGAAAAGCTGCCCATTATGGGTATGGCCGGAAACCTGCAAGTAAACCCCCGCCGCTTCCGCTTCCGCCAGATGATAAGGCTGATGGTCGAGCAAAATCTTCAAACGCCCGTCCTTGGGCGCATCGGCGAGAATCTTGTCCAGTGTTTTCCGTTCATGGCCGGTGAAATACCTTGAAGAAAGGTCGTCCCGCCCGATCAACAAGAGTTTTTCGCCGTGCGCCTCCCCGGTCTCCGCCCATTCATCGACGAGAACGCGAAAACCGATTTGCATTAACAAACGCTTGTTCAGCCCACCCCTGCCGTTGATATGCTCATGGTTGCCGAGCACGGCCCAAATGCCGAGCCGGGGCTTGAGACGTTGCAACGCGGCAGCGGTCGCCGCGACATCCGACGAATCGAAGTCGTATTCGAGAATATCGCCCGCGAACAACACGAGATCGGGAGACGCGGACTCGATCGAATCGACCAATCTGTTGAAAAACGCCGGCGAGGCGAGCCGTCCGAGATGCGTGTCCGACACCAGCACGATCCGAAAGGGCGCGGTTCCGGCGGGCGCGGGCAGCTTCACCTCGCGTATCACAGGGTACTGCGTATTGATCCAGCCTCCCCCGGACAATAACAAAGCCGCCCCCGCAATCCCCGCGCAGCACCGGTGACGCCATTGCACCCGCCGCTCCGGCGCGATGGAAAACCAATGGAAATAACGATTCAACAAACGGAAAGCATCGACAAGTATCCATACCAATACCGCATGGAGTACCATCGAAAGGCAAAACGTCCCCGTAAAAGTCAACGCTTTCATCCAAAAGCCGTTGCCCTCGAACCAGCGGGCGGCGGGAAATGCCAGCGAGAACACAACGGCCAGCAAGCAAAGCCCCAAACGCAGTGGACGCGAAACGCCAGGGCCGCGCAAAGCGAAATACAAGCGCACAATCAGCCCGATGTTCAGGAAAACGTAACCCCATATGAATACAACAAACATAAAGCACTGGCTCGTCGATGAACTGGAACAAAAAACCGCTATCCTTTGTCGGCATATGCGATACGACGCCAAATGGATAAGCGGGAGAGTTGTGGATGATAACCTGGGAACCCCCGGACGATAAAGCCTCCCGGCGCAATTTGTCGGAAGCGCATGACCTGTCTAGTCCGCCGCCCGTCATGGGGCGAATGGATCGACGATGCGCAACTGCCCTTCCAGCAAAAGGCCATGCTGCATGTCTTCGGAGTACAGGGTGTCACAACCCGCGCGGAGCGCCGAAGCGGCAATCAGGCTGTCATAGAACTGGAGTTTGTAGCGGTCGGCGATTCGGCGCGCGATCTCGTGGCTTTCTACGGTAAGCGGCTCCACCGGGCACAGCGAGCGGATGAGGCGCAGGAAGGGCTCGATTTTCCCCCATGGAAACTTGCGCTTGAGATGCAGGACGTTCGCAATTTCATTCAACACTTGCACGCTGACGAAGGCGTGTGCGCGTACGATGGCTTCCGCCATCGCGGCTTTTTTCTTGTCGTCGGACACAATGTAGAGCGGCACATTGCTGTCGGCAAATGTGCGGGGCCTCTCGACCGTGACTGTATGAACCGGCGCACTGCTGTCGGAAATCTTTCCAGACTCAGCGGCGCGCATTGGCTCCCTCCCGGTTGAACCTGAAGTCGGCGGGGAGGTTGATTTCCGCGCGGATTTTTCGTAATGCGGCATCAATGGCTTCATCGTCGTTCTTCTTTTTCACGATGACTTCCACATCTTCCCCTTCGTGCAGATCCAACGCCCGTATCAAGGCGACGGGCAGACGCACGGCCAGACTGTTTCCCCATTTGGCGATGCGCATGGCGGATCTCCTTCGGTATGGATATACATTAGACCATATTGTATATCATTTCTTTTCCTTCCGATGGTCGATCACCCGCACCGCCTTGCCCATCGAACGCTCGACCGCGCCGGTGGGGTGGATTTTGACTTCGCAACTGATGCCGATGAAATCCTTGATGTCTTTTCTTACCTTGGCCGAGACGCGGTCCATGTAGTCTTGCCCCTTCGCGTAGAGTGGCGGACTGGCCTCGACATTGATGCGCAGCGAATCGAGATGGCCCTCGCGGAAGACTTCGATCTGGTAGAAGGGCGAGAGTGTTTCGGTGCGCATCAGGATGGCTTCGACCTGCGTCGGAAAAACGTTGACGCCGCGGATAATCAGCATGTCGTCGGAGCGGCCGCTGACGCGGCTCATCCGGATGTGGGTGCGTCCGCATTTGCAGGGCGCTTCGTCCAGCACCGCGACATCGCGGGTGCGGAAACGCATCATGGGGAAGGCTTCGCGGGTGAGCGAGGTAATGACGATCTCGCCCTTTTCGCCCGGCGGCAGCGGTTCGCCGGAGTCGATATCCACGCATTCGACGAGAAAATGGTCTTCCCAGATGTGCAGCCCTTTTTTAGCCGCCAGGCATTCGATGCCGACGCCCGGCCCCATGAGTTCGGTGAGTCCGTAGATATCGAGCGCATCGATGCCCATACGCGACTCAAGTTCGTAGCGCATTTCCTCGCTCCACGGTTCCGCGCCGAAAAGGCCGACCCGGAGCGGCAGTTTGCGGATGTCGACGTTCAGCTTCTCGGCTTCTTCCGTGATGTTGAGCGCATAGGAAGGCGTACAGCTCAAGGCATTGGGCGTGAGGTCGGCGAGCAGCATCACCTGTTTTTGCGTCTGTCCGCCGGACATGGGAATGACCGTGATGCCGAAGGATTCCGCCGCGCCATGCAGACCCATGCCGCCGGTGAAAAGTCCGTAGCCATAGGCATTGTGCAGCCGGTCGCCGGGCGCGAGCCCCGCCGCGCCCAGGCAGCGCGCGCCCAGTTCCCCCCAGTTGGCGACATCGCGCCGCGTATAGCCGACCACCACGGGCTTGCCCGATGTGCCGGAGGACGCATGTACCCGCGCAACCTGCTCGGGCGGCACGGCGAACATGCCATAAGGGTAATTGTCGCGCAGTTGCTCTTTCTTGGTGAAGGGCAGCAACTTGACATCGGCAAGCGTCTGGATGTGGTGCGGCTTGACTTCCAGTTCGTCCATCGCCTCGCGATAGAACTTCACGGTTTCGTAGCAGCGCGCCACCATGGCCTGGAGACGTTGCAGCTGCATGACTTTCAGCTTCTCGCGGGGAAGCGTTTCGTTGTCGATGTCAAAGATCATGATCCACCCGGGTTCAAAGGAACAAATGAGCCGATCATGATAGCGGCTGACGGCAGAATGGGAGATTGCCGCAAACCCGAACGCCACAGCAATTGCCCTGAATGCAATGCCCGGCGCCGTTTTGCGCGATGGGGGGGAACCGCCCCCCATCGCCTCTTGCTTACTTGCTTGCGGAAACTCGCACGACGGCGCTGTCGAGCGCCGCCTTGGCGGCCTTGCGATCAGCCCAGACTTCGGCCAGTTCCTCGTCGATGATGCGGCGCGTACTGTCGCGCTCGATCACGGCCTGGATCGCCGAATTGACCGTTACCGGCCTGCTGGACAATTCACTGATGGCGACCTTGATGTTTTCGAGTTCTTCGCCGAGCAGGCTGCTTTCCGAGGCCATGATTCCGGCCCGGTTCAAGGGCAGGTAGCCCGCTTCGCGTTGCCAGGCAACCTGGTTGTCGGGCTGCAACCAGAAACTGACGAAGCGCGCCACGCTTTTATATTCCGCCGCCTTTTTGCCCGCGGTCACCCATAGCGCCGCGCCGTCGGCCAAGGTGTTCTGCGGCGCGCCGGGGGCGTCGTCCTGGTACGGCAGATGGGTTACGCCGGCGTCCAGTCCGTCCCGACCGCGGAAATCGACCCAACTATCGGACGGCGCCACGAGCATTGCACATTCGCCGTTGGCAAAGCGTTTATCGGCTTCGGCGCGATCCTGGTAAACATGGAGCAGGTTGGCGCGATGCCAGCTTGCCATCAGCGCCAGATACTTGACGTGGTACAAACCGTTGAAAACCGCTTGTTTGCCCCTGAGCAGCGGCACGTTGTTCCAGGCCGACACGTTTTCGATCAGCACCCGCGCCGGTTCGGCAAGCGCGAGAGGACACCGGGAGCCGCTCGCGCCCAATTTGCCCAACACGCCCTGCAAATCGGCCCAGGTTGCAAAGGCGGACGTGGCGGCGGGATCGAGCTTGGCGCGTTTCAGGGCTTCGCGGTTGAAATAGAGCACCGGCGTGCTCAATCCAACCGGCAAGGCCAGTATCTGCCCTTTCGCGTTGACTGGCCGGCGCGTCACCATGGCGGGCGGGCGCACGGTCTGCAATCCGGCGCCTGCTTCTTTCATGAGCGCGAACAGCGGTTTGTAGCGCGGTTTCTTGCTTGCCAGAAAGGCTTCTTCGTCCGCGCCGTCGAGGATCAGCAGATGAGGCGGCTTGTCCCCGCGCCAGCCGGTTTCGACGAGCGTCACCTGATGCGCCGGATCCTGGGCATTGAACCGCTCGACGATACCTTGCAGGGCCTTGGCCTGCGATGGCGGCAATTGGTGGGAGATTTCGATCTGCTGCGCCTGTGGCGTCTGTTCAGCCCTGGCCGGCGCGGCCCTGCTTTTTTTCGCCGCAAAGGCCGGCGTCGCCGACATGGCCAACATTGCGGCCCCAATAGCGCAGGCGGTGCCGCAACGCCTCATATTCCAAATGATTTTATTCATGAGAAATTCCCTGGAAAAGAACGGTTGGATGATATGCATGCCAATGAACGACCGGCAACCCCATGAGCGTTGGCAACGGTGCCCGCAAAAAACGTCGACACATCGTTTCCCGCTTCAAGCTCATAAACATACACTCACGGCCGCCGGGGAGGGATCAAGTTTTATCTCTCTGTTGTCGTTAAACGTCATGTCCCTTGACTGTCCGGAGCCAACCATGCGTAAGTCCCT
The DNA here is from genome assembly GCA_031265765.1 of Azoarcus sp. Taxonomy (GTDB): domain Bacteria; phylum Pseudomonadota; class Gammaproteobacteria; order Burkholderiales; family Rhodocyclaceae; genus WRNU01. The sequence continues at coordinate 27,918 of JAISCE010000028.1, read as the reverse complement.
TTGCCTCGTCCTCGCCGCCGCGCTACCGCTGCTGCTGGCCTGCGACCGGCTCGCGGAATTGCTCGACATCCCCGATCCGGTCAAGGATGCTGCCGAGGCCGAAGCGGAAGGCCAGGCTATCGGTAGCGCCTGCCGCCAGACGGGCCGCTCGCTGGAGGACTGCTACACCCTCAACCCCGAGGCGCAGAAAGCCGCGATCTTCACGGGCTGGAAAGCCATGAACGATTACATGATGGAACACGACCTCAAGGAAGTCCCTTCACGATTCCCGCCGCCAGCCGTAATCGCCAAGCCCGCGACGGTCAAGACGGAAGGGGGGGGCGAGCAGCGCCCATAGCTTTTCCGCGCCGACTTGATAGCGTTTCGACAAGTCGGCGATTTCCATAATTGCGTCATTGCCATCCTTCGCGAACTTGGCCAGCCCAAACGATAGTGGTTATAATCTCCCGGGTTTGCGCTGATGCAGGCATTCGTGCCGTCGATCGAAGGAGCGCCTTTTCCCGGTTTCCACAAAAAGCCTTCGTGAAGAAGGCGCGAAATGAATGTCGAACGCCAACGCCTGTCGTCGAGCATGTTTTTCAAAATCATATTGACAAGTCCCTGCGAAGTCCGTTTCGTCGACCCCGGCATCGAGGGAAGCTCGAATACCGGGCGGCAATAGCATCATGTCCGATCTGCTTGCCTGCCTGAACCCGCAACAGGCCGAAGCCGTCCAATTACCCGATCAGCATGCACTGGTGCTCGCCGGGGCGGGATCGGGCAAGACGCGGGTGCTCACCACCCGCATTGCCTGGCTGCTCAATCATGGCCTGGCGTCTCCGTCGGGCATTCTCGCCGTGACCTTCACCAACAAGGCGGCGCGCGAAATGCAGACCCGGATCGAGGCCATGCTGTCCGCCAGCCCCAGAGGCATGTGGATCGGCACTTTCCATGGGCTGTGCAATCGCCTCCTGCGCGCACATCACCACGATGCTGGACTGGCCCCGCTTTTCCAGATTCTCGACACCGCCGACCAGCTCTCGGCGATCAAGCGCCTGCTGAAGACGCTCAATGCCGATGACGAAAGATTTCCCCCGCGCGACCTGCTGTATTTCATCAATGCGCACAAGGAAGCGGGCCAGCGTCCGCATGCGATCGAGCCGGTCGACGACTATACCCGCCGCCGGGTCGCGCTCTACCAGGAATACGAAGCCCAGTGCCAGCGCGAATCGGTGGTGGATTTCGCCGAGTTGTTGCTGCGCTGTTACGAGTTGCTCCAGCGCAACGAGCCGATCCGCCGCCATTATCAGCAGCGTTTCCGCTACATCCTGGTCGACGAGTTCCAGGATACCAACGTCCTGCAATACCGCTGGCTGAAATTGCTGGCCGCCAATGGCGAGGAGGGCGGCGCGGCGCTTTTCTGCGTAGGCGACGACGATCAAAGCATCTATCGCTTTCGCGGCGCGGAAGTGGGCAATATGCGCGACTTCGAGCATGAATTCCATGTCCGGCATCTCATCCGGCTCGAACAGAACTACCGCTCGCACGGCAATATTCTCGATGCCGCCAATGCCGTCATCTGCAACAACGGCAACCGCCTCGGCAAGAATCTCTGGACGGATCGAGGCGCGGGCGAGCCGATACGGGTATTCGAGGCGATGAGCGATGGCGACGAGGCGCGCTGGATCGTCGAAGAAATCCAGGCGCTCGTGCGCGACGGCGCGATGCGCGCCGACATTGCCCTGCTGTACCGGGCGAATGCGCAGTCGCGGATACTCGAACACCAGCTTTTTTCGAGTGGCATCCCGTACCGCGTCCATGGCGGGCTGCGGTTTTTCGAGCGTCAGGAAATCAAGCATGCGCTCGCCTATCTCCGGTTGATCGCCAATGCCGGCGACGATACCGCGTTCATGCGAGTGGTGAATTTCCCCGCGCGGGGCATTGGCGCGCGTTCGCAGGAATCGCTCCAGGATGCCGCCCGCGACGGAAAATCCAGCCTCCATGCCGCCGCGCCGCGCCTGTCCGGCAAAAGCGCCGCGGCGCTTGGCCATTTCGTGCGCCTGATCGAAGATTTGCGTTGCGAAACCGAAGCCTTGCCGTTGCCCGAACTGGTGGCGCACGTCATCGAGCGCAGCGGTCTACGCGCCCACTATCAGGCAGGAAAAGAAGGGCAGGACAGGCTGGAGAACCTCGACGAACTCATCAATGCCGCTGTCAATTTCCGCGCCGAAGCCCAGGCCGGCGCCGAGGCGCTGGCGCAGCCGCATGCGTTGTTGGCGGATTTCCTCAATCATGCTTCGCTCGAAGCCGGGGATCATCAGGCCGGCGCGGAAACGGACGCCGTGCAATTGATGACCGTGCATGCGGCCAAGGGGCTGGAGTTCGATGCCGTCTTCCTGAGCGGTCTGGAAGAAGAACTCTTTCCGCACGGCAACAGCCTGACTGAGTCCGGCGGTCTCGAAGAGGAGCGGCGGCTGATGTATGTGGCGATGACGCGCGCCCGCGAGCGGCTGTATTTATCCTGCGCCCAGATCCGCGCCCTGCATGGGCAAACGCATTACCATCTGCGCTCGCGCTTTCTCGACGAAGTGCCGGCGGCCCTGGTCAAGTTCCTGACGCCGGGAGCGCATCATGCTAGAGGCGGGATGTTCGTTTCCGGCGGCGGCAGGGCCGCAGCGGCGCTCGCTACGGCGGTGCAGCGCGACCTGCCCGGCGGCTTGCGCATCGGGCAGAACGTGCGCCATCCGCGTTTCGGCCTCGGGGTGATCCTTGCCGCCGAAGGCGCCGGCAGCGAAGCCAAGGTGCAAGTCAATTTCGGCGATGCCGGCGTCAAATGGCTGTTCCTGTCGCTGGCAAAGCTGGAGGCGGCTTGAGCGGATTGCATGATTGCTTTTTCGAGAGACCGGCGGAAGTCTGTCGATCCGGCGTTGCCGGGCGTGGATTGAAACAGGAAGCCGGGCAAATACATGGAACATAAATTTCGCCGTCTCGCCCATTGCGGTATCGTACTGTCGTGCATGGCGTCGGCGTCCGTTTCCCTGGCCGGACACGAACATGACGTACTCGGCATCCGGACGGGGATGACGGTCGGGGAGGCCGAAGCCCTGATCGCCGGGGCGCGGCCCGGTTCGCACAAGGAAGCCGTCCGCAGCCATGCGGGCAAGCCGTTCGGGTTCAGATATACGGATACGGACGATCCGGAAAAGCGCCTCGGCAAAACGCAAGTCGTTCTCGGCGTCGGCAGCGACGGGCGAATCTGGTTTGTCGGCCAGGCGCAGAACTTCGATGTCGGAGAGCGGCCCGATTACGCGACGCTGCAAAAATCCCTGCTCGACAAATACGGCGCGCCGACGCTGCCCGGCCCCGCGCATCCGCCGGCCAAATACCTGCGGATCAAGTACGGCATACTGTGGTCATTCGATGCGCAATACAGGCAGGTTCCGGGCGGGCCGCGCCATTTCCTGTCGCAGGACCCGTGTCTTGAGGCATTTGCCGGCGACAATTATTCGCAAACCTGGGGGACGCACATCATCGTGCCCCGGCGAACGGGCGAGCGCTGCGGCATGGCGATTTCGGCCAGCGTCAGCTTCGATGCCGAAACCCAGAGGGTCGCCGCCTTTTCGGTAACGATCGCGGACGCGGCGGCGCTTTATGCCGATCCGGCATATGGCGGCGAAAGCAGGCAATTCGTCGAGAAGCAGAAAAAAATCGAAAAAGAGGCGCTTGGCGGGCTGCGCATCGACCTTTGATGCCGCAGCGTCCGCCCCGCGCCATGCGCCGGGCGGCTTCCAGGGGCGCATGCGAGCGTCGCGTCTTTATCCAGGCCGTCTTCAGATCATCTTTTCCGGCTTGATTTTCGGCGTCAGCGGCGTACCGCGGCGTGCGCGCCGATGGCGCAGCCCCGCGCGCTGGGCGGCGCTCAAGTTCAGGGTAATGGGCTTGTTGCCGCGTCCGATGCCCTCGACGGCGAGCGGCGCGTCGTCGGCGGGAACGGCGATGGCGGCAAGACGCTCGTCGTCGTCGAGCGCCATGACGATGACGCCGCGCCCGCCCGCCTGAACCTTCATCTCGGCTTGCGGGAAGATCAACATCCGCCCCGCGCTCGATACGGCGGCAATCCATTGGCCGGACACCCGCGCCGGAGCGAGCACGGTTTCCGCGCCTTCGATCGCCATGAACGCCTTGCCCGCGCGCTGGCGGCCCGTGGCGTCGGCGAGCGTGCAAATGAAACCGTAGCCGCCGCTGTTGGCGAAAAACCATTGCGATTCCGGTTCGGCGGCAAGAACCTGGGCGAGCTTGCCGCCGTCCTGGAAGTCGATCAGGGTCGAGACGGGGACGCCGTCGCCGCGACCGCCGGGCAATTCGGATGTCTTGATCGTATAGGCGCGGCCATGGGTGTCGATCACGACGAGCGGCCACGCGCTGCGCGTCTCGATCATGGCGAAAGCGAAGTCGCCGGCCTTGTAGGCGATCGTGGCGGGGTCGATGCCGTGTCCCTGGCGCGCGCGCACCCAGCCGTTTTTCGACACGATCGCCGTGACCGGCTCATCGGGTACGCTGATTTCGGCGGGCGCGGCGGGGGCCACGGTTTCGATCAGCGTCCGGCGCGCGTCGCCGTATTTCTTGGCGTCGGCGTCGATTTCCTTCAGGATCAGCCGGGTTTGCGCGGCGCGGTCGTCGAGCAGGCGGCGCAGGCTGTCGCGCTCCGCGCGCAAGTCGGCCAGTTCCTTTTCGATCTTGAAACCTTCGAGGCGGGCAAGCTGGCGCAGGCGGATTTCCAGAATGTCCTCGGCCTGGATCTCGCTCAGTCCGAAAGCCGCGATCAGCGCCGGTTTCGGCTCGTCGGATTCGCGGATGACGCGGATCACATCCTCGATGCGCAGGAACGCGATCATCCGCCCGTCGAGAATGTGGATGCGGCGCTCGACCTCATCGAGCCGGAAGCGGCTGCGCCGCTGCACGGTGAGGTAGCGGAAGTCGATCCATTCGGCCAGGATCGACAGCAACCCTTTCTGCCGGGGCCGTCCGTCGCGCCCGATCATGGTGAGATTGATCGGGACGGAAGTTTCCAGGCTGGTATGCGCAAGCAGGACGGCCATGAATTCGTCGCGCGCCTGGCGGCTGGAGCGCGGCTCCAGCACGATGCGCACCGGCGCTTTGTCGCTCGATTCATCGCGTACCGTATCGAGCGCGCCCAATAGAAGTTGCTTGAGATTTTTCTGTTCCGGGGTGGTTTCTTTCTTGCCCGCGCGCGGCTGGGGATTGGTCAGCGCCTCGATTTCGGCCAGCACATGCGCGGTCGAGACGCCGTGCGGCAACTCATCGACGATGACTCGCCATTGCCCGCGCGCCAGTTCTTCAATGTGCCAGCGCGCCCGCAACCGCAAGCTGCCGCGTCCGCCCGCGTAGGCATCGCGGATCGTTTGCGGCGGCGAGATCAATTGTCCGCCGCCGGGGAAATCCGGGCCGGGCAGAAGCGGCAGGATATCGTCGAGCGCGGCATCGGGATGCCGGATCAGATGACTGGCGGCGGCGGCGGTTTCGGCGAGATTGTGCGGAGGAATCTCGGTCGCCATGCCCACGGCGATGCCGGAAGCGCCATTGAGCAGCGCGAAGGGCAGGCGCGCCGGCAGCAATTGCGGCTCCTCGAAAGCGCCGTCGTAATTGGGAAGGAAATCCACCGTCCCCCGGTCGATTTCGGATAGCAGCAACTCCGCGATCGGCGTGAGCCGGCATTCGGTATAACGCATCGCCGCCGCCGAGTCGCCGTCGCGCGAACCGAAGTTGCCCTGTCCGTCGACGAGCGGGTAGCGGAGCGAAAAGTCCTGCGCCACCCGCACCATGGCGTCGTAGACGCTGGCGTCGCCATGCGGATGGTATTTGCCGATCACATCGCCCACCACGCGCGCCGATTTCACGTGCCGGGCCGCCGCGTTGAGGCGCATCTCGTTCATTGCGTGGAGAATGCGGCGCTGCACGGGTTTCAGCCCATCTTCCACCTGCGGCAGTGCGCGGGCGCGCACCACGCTCATTGCATAAGAAAGGTAGGCGCGCTCGGCGTACCGGTCGAGGGGCAGGGTGTCGGAAGGGGGCGGAGAGGCGGGGGCGTCGAAAAGCGTGCCGTGATCGTTCATGGGGCTTTGGGCTTGGGGCGAAAACAGGTTTGCAAGGGCGCGATCTTACCCCAGCGCGAACCGTGGATCGCCTCGGGCGGGTTGCCGTCTCCTTCAAACCCGGGGCGATCCGGTTTCAGTCTTTGTTTTTTTCGCGGAATTTGCGCGAGGCTTGTTCGTCGGTGCTGCGTTGTTCCTGACGCAAGTCCTTGCGGGCGATTTCGTTCTGGAAACGCTGCGAAAGTGTGTCGAAGGCGCGTACCTTGGTGCGTTGCGCCATCCATTGTTGCTGGCCTTGCGTGGTGTGCTGGCGGGATTGTTCGACGATGCGCTGTTGCGCTTCGATGGCTTCGTCGATGCGGCCCAGGAAGTTGCTGTAGTTGCGCATCGCGTCGGGACCGATGCCGCCGCGCGCCGCTTCGATGAAACGCTCGCTGTATTCGCCGCGGTAGCGTTGGAGCAATTCCAGTTTTTGCTGGCCGCTGCGCTCGGAGGCGATCAGTTCCCCCAGTTGGCGGGTCAGTTCGTCCATGCGGGTGTTGGCGAGGTCGAGCAGGGGTTGGAGGGGAAATTTTTTTGGCATGGACGGGGCCGGGGCGGGAATGTTTCCATTGTAGTGAATAGGGATAAATGCAGCCCATTCCGATTTCACGCTGCGACCAAGACGCGGTTCTTGCCCGCGCGCTTGGCGGTATACATGGCATCGTCGGCGCGGGCAATGGTTTCATCGGGTTGCTCGCCGGGCAATACCTGGGCGATACCCGCGCTGAAGGTGATGAGCAGCCGTTCGCTGTCCGGGGCGCAGAATATGCGCCGGGTCAATTCGCGTTGCAGGCGTATGAGTATGGTGTTGGCGGCTTCGGGCGCGGTGTCCGGCAGCAGGATGATGAATTCTTCGCCGCCATAGCGCGCGACGATGTCTTGCGGGCGCAGGGCTTCGGTTATGGTACGGGTGAGGTGGCAAAGCGCTTCGTCGCCGGTGTTGTGGCCGTATGTGTCGTTGAGTTTCTTGAAGTTGTCGATGTCGATCAGCGCGATGCACAGGGAGGTATTCTTGCGGTTCATGCGCGAGATTTCACGGACGAGCGCTTCGTCCAGCCCCCGGCGATTGAGCGCGCCGGTGAGCGGATCGTGGCGTATGAGACGGCTGGTGGCGTCGAGTTCGTTGTGCAGGCGGGCGATTTCGTGTTTGGCGTTGTCGGCCAGTTCGCGCAGTTCGGTGAGTTCCCGGCCGGCGCGCCGGGTCGATTCCTGGACGCTGTGGGTTCCGTCCAGCAGTTCGCCGACGACTTCGGATAATTCGGTGATGTTGGCCGCTTCGCCGATGCGCTTGGCGCTGCGTCCGAGCAGGTCGTGATAGTCGCTGGTATAGACGGCGACCTCCGACAGGCGGTCGATGAAACCGGCGAGCATTTCTTTCAGGCGGCCATGGGCTTCGGCAAGGTCGTTTTTCAGCCGGCTTTGCTTGTCGATCACCTCGCGCAGTTGCCGGGCGAGATCGTCGAGTATGCGCAGGCTGATCGGGCCGGAAAACGCGGCGGAGATGGCCGATAGTTGCCCATGCAGCCAGTTGTCGTCGATGACCAGTTCGCGGATGTTGTCGATGAGCAGCTGTAGCAGGCCAACGAGGGCTTTGTGTATGGCCTGGCGTTCTTCGCCGATCCATTCCATGCGGACGATGAGCCGTTCGAGATGGGCCGCGATGTCTTCCCGTGTCGGCGGGCCGCCGGCATCGAGCAAGGCGTTCGAGAGCGTGCGCACTTCGCCGGTCAACGATTCGTCATCGTCCGCCAGCGGGACTACGCCGTTTGTCAGCAGTTTGGCCAGCAACGGGCGCAGGGGCATTGCCGGCGCAGTGTCCGCGTCCCGGTCGGGAGAGGGAACACTGCGCTCCGGCGCTTCGATTGCGCTGTTCGGGGCGCGCGCGTCGCCGTGCGCGGGTGTGTCGCAGGTATCGGCCTGGCTCCAGCTGCGTACCAGGGAACCCAGGCGTTCGTAGAGGATGTCGGCATTGGGATGGGCGTTCAGGACGTGATTGAGCGCCTCGCGCTTGCGAGCCTGGGTCAGTTCGCCGTGCAGGCGCTCGAATTGCCCGATCAGGTCGTGGATCAGCGTATTCCATGTTTTGCCGTCGTTGCTTCGGCTGGCATGCAAATCGACGATGACGCGGTGCAGTTCCAGCCATTGCCCGCTGGCGACGGCGGTCTCGAATGTTTGCGCATTGCGCGCTTCGGCGGGCGTGGCGCGCGGCAAGGCATTGGCGATTGCCTTCAGCGCGCGGGCGGGGAAGATGTCGTCGTCCGCCGAGCCGCGAATCCGGAAATACAGTTCGCGGTAATTGTCCGGTGTGGGCGGCACTTTGCGCAAGGCGAGCTGGCGCAAGGTTTCGCGCGCGATTTCGGAGGGAGAACCCGTGTTCGCTCCGCCATGTTCGGAGTCTGCGCCGAGAGGGCGCGGCGGCGTCGGACGGAAAGACGTCATAGTGGAAATCCTCTGTCGGTTTGTGCGTATGGTATGTGTTGTTTTGTTTGCCGCACAGTCCGCTTGGGGCGGTCTGCGGATGTTTCGCGCCGGATGTACGCCGCCGGCCAGCTCAGCGCGCCGCCGCTGTCCTGGTATCCGCTGTTGCCGGTGCCGCAAGCGCGTCCGGATTGGCGTCGCGCCGTGCCGGTACATATTCGCTCACCCAACGCTGGATGCCGCGGCGGACGGTCTCGTCGCCCACCGGGCCGGGTTGTTCGAGCCAGCTTTGCAGGGCGTCGAGCAAGCCGGGGGCGACCGGGCGCGAGCGCGCGATCCGTAGCTTGGGGTGGGGCGTCGGGAGCGTTTGTTCAGCATCGGCCAACAGTTCTTCGTAGAGTTTTTCGCCGGGGCGCAATCCGGTGAATGCGATGCCGATCTGCGCTTTGGTATAGCCTGAAAGCCGGATCATGTTGTGCGCCAGATCGGCGACTTTTACCGGTTTTCCCATGTCGAGGACGAAGATTTCTCCGTTTTCCCCTTGAGCGGCGGCCTGGAGCACCAGTTGCGCCGCTTCGGGGATGGACATGAAGTAACGGGTGATTTCCGGGTGCGTGACCGTTACCGGGCCGCCGCGCGCGATCTGGGCTTGGAATTTGGGGATGACGCTGCCGGTGCTGCCGAGCACGTTGCCGAAGCGCACGATCTCGAAGCGCGTTCCGTCGCCGGGCGCAAGCGCCTGGCAGACCATTTCGGCCAGGCGTTTGCTTGCGCCCATGACGTTGACGGGGTTGACCGCTTTGTCGGTGGAAATCATTACGAAGCGTTCCGCTTTGTGCCGCAGGGCGCAGCGGGCGATCTGAAGGGTGCCGTAAACGTTGTTGCGCACCGCTTGCCATGCATTGCCGGTTTCCATCAGCGGCACGTGTTTATACGCGGCGGCGTGGAAAACGATCTGCGGATGCCAGGCCGCGAAGATTTCTTCGTTGCGCCTGTCTTCCTGGACGTTGCCGATGAGCGGAACGATTTCCGTCTCCGGACAGTGCAGGGAGAGCCATTCCACGATCGAGTAGAGCGCGAATTCGCCCGTTTCCAGCAGGATCAGCCTTTTCGGCGCGTAACGAGTGAGTTGGCGGCACAGTTCGCCGCCGATGGAGCCGCCCGCGCCGGTGATGAGGATCGTGCGTCCGTCGAACGATCGGTGTACTTTGGCGGTGTCGATACGTACCGGCTCGCGTCCGAGCAGGTCTTCGATATCGATCGGACGCATGGCGTCGATTTCAACCCGGCCGCACATCAGTTCATCGATGCCCGGCACGATGAACACTTTCGCGCCCGCCTCCATGGCGACGTTGGCGACGTGCTTGATGACCGCGGGCGAGGCCGAGGGCATGGCGAGAATGACATGCTCCACCTGGCGGGCGAACAGTGTGGCGGGCAGGATGTCGATGCCGCCCAGGATTGGAATGCCGGAGAGTTCCAGCCCCCATTTTTTCCGGTCGTCGTCGAGCAGCGCCACGACCCGCCAGTTGGCGCTGCGTCCGAGCTGGTTGACCAGCATGGCGCCGCCGCTGCCCGCGCCGACCACCACCACCGGCGTGCCGAGGCTGGATGTCTTGCCGTATTGGCGATGTTCTTTCCACATTCGCCATGCCAGCCGGCCCGCGCACATGATGACGGCGAGCAGCAGCGGATAGGTGACCAGCATGGCGCGGGGCAGTGCCGATCCGGGGCCGATGTAAAGCGCCTTGACTGCCAGCAATCCGACAGCCGATACGGCCACCGCCCGTAAAGCGCGCTGGAGATCGGGCACGCTGGCGAAGCGCCAGATTCCGCGGTACAGCCCCGCCCAGTGGCATGCCAGCGCATGGATGACGATCAATACGCCGAGAATGGCGAGCGTGTGGCTACCCGCGCCGGAGCGGAAGTCGTGGTCGGTCGGCAGGGTGAAGTTGAAACGGATCAGCAGGCCGCCCGTCCAGGCGGCAATGACGGCCAGGAGATCGAAAAGAATGACCAGGGCGGTTCGGATCGTCATGATTGGAGAATGCGTGAGAGTGGGTGAGAGTATCGGGTCAGGCTTTCCCCGCGCGCAGATATCCTGCGAGCGCGAGCAGCGGAATATAGGCGGCCAGCATGGCTGCGGGAAGGGGAAGCCAACCCAGGACGGCGGCGAGCGCCAGCGGCAGCAGCCAGAACAGGTTGATTGCCGCCGTTGCCAGTGAGACAGGCAAATGTCCCCAATGTTGCGCGGCGTGCTGGTAGGCATGGCTGCGGTGCGCTTCGTGGAGTTTTTGCCCGGCAAGGGCGCGGCGCGCAAGGGTCAGGCTGGCGTCGCAGATGAAGACCGCGAGCAGGATTGTCCAATGCCAGAAAAGCGCGGGCGCTTGCAGCGACAGGAGGCCGAGGATGAAGCCGAGAAAACCGCTGCCGCCGTCGCCCATGAAAATCCGTGCGGGCGGCCAGTTCCAGTAAAGAAACCCGGCAGCCGCCGCCGCGAGCAGGAGCGGGGCGACGGCAAGACAGGGGGCGCCGCCAAGCAGGAAAAGCATCGCGCCGCCCAGACAGACGCAAATGGCTTCGGTTGCGGCGATGCCGTCTATGCCGTCCATGAAGTTGTAGAGGTTGAGCATCCATACCAGATAAAACGCTTCGCCCAGGACGGCGAGCGCCGGCAGGCCATTCGATATGGAAGCGCCGGCGGGCGCGGGTATTTCCGGCAGGATGGACAGGGCCGCGCCCGCGGCGGCGAAATGCGCCAATAGACGCCAGCGCGCGGCAATGTGGCCGTGATCGTCGGCAAAGCCGGCGATGGCGACGATTCCCCCCGCGAATATCGACGCCTGGACCAACGGCATCGGCAGCAGCCCCGCGTACCCGGCCACGGCCAGCGCGGTGGCGAAACTTGCCGCGATGGCAAGGCCGCCGCCGCGCGGCGTCGGTCTCGTGTGTGAACTGCGCGCATTGGGAAGGTCGAGCAAATGCCGGCGCAAGGCGTAGCGGCGCAACAACGCGGTGAGCGCGAGCGAAGCCGCCGCCGTCGCTGCAAGCCACCACCATTGCATGAATGCTCCACATTGCGCGATTTCCATGCCCTGGCAGGTCAGCCCTGGGAATGGGCGAGAAAATCCGCCGCCGTTTGCGCCAGTGCTTCACCGATCGAAAGCGGCGGCGACCAGTCGAGCAGGCGGCGGGTGTGGCCGATGTCGATCTGTAGCGACGCGCACAGGCGGTCGGCCATCGCTTGCCGCCCGAGCAGACGCGCGCCGCCTTTCAGCAGCCAGGCGGGCGCGCGGATCGTCCGCGCCGGTTTTCCGAGCGCCTCGCCGAGTTGCCGCAGCAAGGCCGGCATCGGCAAATCCTCGCCGTCGCTCACGGGCAGGATTTGATTGGCGGCGAGAGGGTGGTTGACGCAGCGCGCCAGCAGATCGACGAGATTGTCGCGTGCAACCAGGCTGCGGCGGCTGCCGGTGTCGACCAGCGGTATGGGCCGGCCGCGTGCGATCCATTGCATCAGGCGCAGGAAGTTGGCCTTGACGCCCGGGCCGTAAACCAGCGGCGGGCGGACGATGACGGTTTCCATGCCGCTATCCGCGCCCGATGCGGCGACGGCGCGTTCGGCTTCGAGTTTGGAGACGGCATAGGGATCGGCGGGCGCGGGGACGGTATCGACGGTGAAAGGCTGGCCGGGCGGGGTCTGTTCGCCCCAGACCTTGGCCGTGCTCACGAAGACGAACCGCCGCACATCGGCCCGCGCCGCCTGGCCGGCCAGACGCGCGCTGCCGTCGACATTGCAGCGGCGGAACTCCCCGAGAGGATCGGCGGCGGTTTCTTTCATGATGTGCGCGCGGCCCGCACAGTGGACGACGGTTTCGATACCGGCAAGCGCGCCCGACCAGTCCGTGCCGCCGTCGAGGCCGGTGAAATGAAAGACGCCGACGCTGGGCAAGTCCTTGGGCGGCGGCGACCGGAGCGCCAGCCGCAGGCGATGGCCGTCCGCAAGGAGCCGCGCCGCCAGCGCCCGGCCGATGAAACCGCTGGCGCCGGTAAGAAGGATCATGCTCATGGGCGGAACACGGTACACATGGGAAAGCGTCCTGGAATGGGACGGCTATTTGAGTGGAAGGAATCGGGACATGCTACAAACTTCGCCGCAAAAAGACCATTGCCACGGAAACGGATACCCGAAAATTGCTTCAGGGCCGTGCCGCGAGCGAGGCTGCGCCGAAAGTCCGCGCCCTGGGCCAGTATAATCCGCTTTCATCCGGCCCGCCGCCAATTCAGGCATCGGGTATTCCGTTTCCGTATATCGAGGTTCCCCGTGCCCCTGACCATACTCGGCCTCTCCGGCGCAGTCAGCCATGACCCGTCCGCCGCCCTTTACATCGACGGCAAGCTCGTTGCCGCCGCCGAAGAAGAACGCTTCGTGCGCGACAAGCACGCCAAGAACCGCATGCCCTACGAAGCCGCGAAATTCTGTCTCGCCCAGGCCGGCGCGAAACCCGCCGATGTCGATGTCGTTGCCATACCCTTCGCGCCGGTGAGCCTTTTCGGCCCTGCGCGCTGGCATTACGCCCGTCGCTATGCCTATGCGCCCGACCGGGCGCTGGATGCCATCCTGAACGGCAATCGGCGTTTTCGCCGCTATAAAAAACGCATCGAATGGTGCCTGGTCCAGCTTGGGTTCGACCTTGGGAAAACGAAAATCCAGCCGGTGGAGCATCACCTCGCGCATGCCGCCAGCGCCTATCTGTGCTCCGGCTTCACCGAGAAGACCGCCATCCTCGGCATCGACGGCAAGGGCGAGTACGCCACGACCTTTTTCGGTTGGGGCGAAAACGGAGAAATCCACAAAATCAAGGAGTTCTACGATCCGGAATCCCTGGGCGGCCTCTATGGCGCGCTTACCGAATACCTGGGTTTCGACATGCTCGACGGCGAATTCAAGGTCATGGGCATGGCGCCGTATGGCGATCCGTCGCGGCACGACTTCTCCCGGCTGGCGAAATTCGAGAACGGCGAACTCGTCGTCGATACCCGCTACGCCAACGTGATCGGCCTCAAACGCTACAAGGAAAAAGGTAAAGGCTATTACTTTTCGCCCCAACTCGTGGAATGGCTCGGTCCCAGGCGTAAGGGCGACGTGGCCGATAAACCCTATATTCACTACGCTGCCAGCATGCAGGCGTTATTCGAGAAACTGTCGCTGGAGATGATCGACCATTACCTTGGCGACATTCTTCGCGAGACCGGCAAGCTTGCCTTCGCGGGCGGCTGTGCCCTGAACGTGAAGCTCAACCAGAAAATCATCGCCCGTCCTGACGTGAAAGAGCTTTTCGTCCAGCCCGCCGCCTCCGACGCGGGCACGGCGGTCGGCGCGGCGGCCTGGGTTTCGCGGCAGCGGGGCGTGGAAGTGGAGAAGATGGAACATGTCTATCTCGGCCCCGAATACTCAAACGAAGAGGTCGTCGCTGCCATCGCCCGCTTTGAGGCGCGGCAGGGCATCGAACTGGACTGGCAAAAAATCGACGACGTACCGGGGCGCGTCGCCAGAATCCTCGCGGAAGGCAACCCGGTCGCCTGGTTCCAGGGCCGCATGGAATTCGGCCCGCGCGCCCTGGGCAACCGCTCCATCCTCGGCTGTCCGAGTGTGCCGGGCGTAGCCGACCGGATCAATGCGCAAATCAAATTCCGCGAACGCTGGCGGCCTTTTTGCCCTTCGATGCTCGACACCGTCGGCCCCCGAATGTTCGGAACCAGCCATCCCGCCCCCTTCATGACCTTCACCTTCGAGGTCAATGACGAATGGAAGACCCGCGTGCCGGAGGTCGTTCATGAAGACGGCACCTCTCGCGCCCAGGTTCTGCGCCGCGAATTCAATCCGCGTTATTACGACCTGATGCTGGAATTGGAAAAGCTCACGGGAAATGGCGTGGTGCTCAACACTTCGCTCAACCGGAGAGGCGAGCCGATGATTTGCTCACCGGCCGATGCGCTGGAGATGTTCCATGGTTCCGACCTGCAATATCTCGTCATGCAGGATGTGCTGGTGAGGAAAAAAGCATGAATACCGGCCCATCGAGCCAGGGTTTATTTGCGCCGTGATGCAGGCGCGGTCGTTGGTACTTTCCGTATTCCGTGAATTTTGCATTTTGGAAGTGTTAATACGATTTATAGAATTCCCGCCAAGCTATTAATTGAATTATTGTGTGATTTTATACGGCTCGATATAGTGACATCCACAATAAACATGATAATGTCAATGCGCTATCATGGATTCAAGTCCTTACCGTCATGGAGACGAAAATGGGTGATAACAACATTGTGGATAGCCGCAAATTGATTATGTTGGTCGATGACAATCTGGCCAACCTGATGGTGGGAAAGGAAGCCTTGTCGTGCGTCTACAGGGTATTGACCGTACCATCCGCATCCAAAATGTTTGAGATGCTCAATAGATATAATCCATGCTTGATCCTGCTGGATGTCGATATGCCTGAAATGAACGGTTACGATGCCATCAAAATATTGAAGGAAGACTCCAGAACCAGGGATATACCGGTTGTTTTCCTTACCGCCATGAATGATGACAAGAGCGAACTCATGGGGCTGAGTCTGGGGGCGGTCGATTATATTGCCAAACCTTTTTCCGCATCGCTTCTGAAAAAGCGGGTGGAACTGCATTTGTTGTTGGAATCCCAGAAAAAGACACTGCAAGATTACAACGATAACCTTCAGGAGATGGTGGCAGCCAAAACGCGCACTGTTTTCAAGTTGCAGAATAAGGTATTGCAGGCAATGGCGGAAATGGTGGAAGGACGCGATACTGCCACGGGCAATCATATCGAGCGTACCCAGCAATGTTTGAGAGTGCTTTTGTCCGCCATGATGGAGATGGATTTTTACCAGGATCAAACGGCTGGTTGGGATCCGGATCTGCTGCTTCAATCCTCGCAATTGCATGATGTTGGCAAAATTGCCATTCGAGACAGTATCCTTAAAAAGCCCGGTAAGTTGACCGATGAGGAATTCCGAGAAATGAAAAATCATGTCGACTTCGGCGTCAGTTTTATCGAGAGGCTCGAAGAAGATGAGGAGGATAGCCTCTTTTTGCGCCATGCCAAGATTTTTGCCAAATATCATCATGAGAGATGGGACGGCTCCGGTTATCCTAATGGAATTGCCGGTACGGAAATCCCGCTCTTGGGGCGCTTGATGGCAATTGTCGATGTCTACGAGGCATTGACATCGGTACGCCCTTATAAAAAAGCGTTCGATCATGAGTCCTCTGTTGAGATCATCCGGCAAGGCAAAGGAACGCATTTCGATCCGATACTGGTCGAATTGTTTGAAAAGTGTTCGGAACAATTGCACGCGCTATGTTGATGAAATACCGAGCAAGAAACCGGAGTTAGTTTTACGACAAAAATGGAGAAAACAACTATGCCAGCAAGCCTGCCCAGAACAAGACACTTTTTCGTCGTCAATCCGGTGTGTTTCTACAGCCATCGGGATATGGATGAAATCGTGGCAGGGATACACCATTTTTTCAAGGCGCAGGGCGAAGCGGATGGGGTTTCTCCGGAATATGCCGTACATATTTCACGATTTCCCCGCGATGCCATCGGCGCAATCCGCCGGTTCGCGGGGGCCGTTCCACGCGGCGTGCCGCTGCGGGTATATGCCGTAGGAGGCGATGGCATCCTGTTCGACTGCCTGAACGGCGTTGTGGGTTTGCCGAATACAGAACTGGGCACCATCCCCTATGGCATGGAAAATAGCTTTTACCGTACCTTCGGGCAAAATGACAAGAATATCTTTCGTTCCCTGAAAGCGCAGACGGGCGCTGCTTCCGTGCCGACGGATGCGTTGTACTGCGGCAGTAATTATGCGTTGAGTTATTGCTTGATCGGATTGGAGTCCTTGACGAACGTCAGTTCCAGGATACTGAAGAGCCGCCATGGATTTCTGCGCCACTACATGCCCGATCTCTTTTGTGCGATGAATGTCTATTTCAATTATCTCGGAATGCTCATGAACCGCGCGGTCTTCAAGCAGAGTTACCGGATGTGGGTGGATGGCGAGGACTGGAGCGGGGCGCATGCCATCATCAACATCGCCAACACGCCGATGCATTCGGGCAACAGGGCCATCGTTCCGGAAGCCGTGCCGTCCGATGGCCAGCTGGATGTCTTGTGCAGCGGCAATGCGGGCATGTTGAGCGTGTTCCGGATGATGCTGCACTACATGCGCGGTAAACATGCCGAACATCCGGATTTGTTCTCACATCAGCACGCAAAAAAGGTTTTTGTGATTTCCGATAGTCCTTTGATGCTTGATTTGGACGGCGAGGTTTTTTACGATAAATACGTCACGGTGGAAATAAAACCGGGCGCTGTTCGTATCATTGCGCCAGGTTGCGCGATGAATGAAGTCGGCCAGGGAGGGTAGAAATGAACATCAAGATCGGCAGTGGTAACGATTACTTCCGCTGGTCGGCCATGATGGCGCTGTTCTGTATGCTCGCCATCATGTTGCCGAACCTGGAGCGGGCTGCCGAGTCCGGCGTCTACTCTATCTTGATGGTTTTGATGTGCCTCCCCTTGGTGATGTCACTGGTCATCATTTTTACGATGCGGCGGATACGTATCTTGCTGAAAAATAAGTACAGCGACAGCCATTATCAGGCCGCCAATCTTTTTGCTTTTTGCAGCGTAATGGTTTTTCTCGCCACCCAATTGCCGCGATATATCGAGACGGCGCTGTGGAATCAGGCGCTTTTTCTTATAGTCATTTGTCTATTGCTTGTGATCGTGATGATGTTTTCGATGAGTTTCATCGCAAATATCGAGGCGATGTCGTATGCGGTCCCGCTGCTCGTTTTTCTGACGTTCACCGCCAGCAGCATATATCTGGGCGGCCTGTCCTGCTATTTGGGCGCGTGTATCTGCCTGACGGGCATCGCCGCGACTTATTGCCGCTACAAGTCTTTGCTGTTTTTCATCATTACAGAGACTGTCGTTGTTTCCTTCCTGGTTTTATCGGGTATGCCTTTATTGGGCGAGAGCCTGGGCCTTGAACACATGGCCATGGAGTGGGAATTCGGTATTTTCGCTTTCTTCCTGTTTCTGATGCTGGCGCGCACTGCTTCCAATAGAAATTCGCGGTCTGCGAAGACGGAAAGCGTTTTCGTTTCTTTCATGGCGACGACGCCCAATATTGTTGCCATGGTAGACCGGATGAATTGCGTAACACATCTCAGCGAGCCGATGGCGAAACTGGCGCATATCGAAAGTGCGGAACTGGCCGTCGGACGTCCGTTGGCCGACCTTTTCCACTGGATGAACATGAAGCTGATGATCAGCGACATTTTCGAGAGCGACGGCTATTACGAGAATACGGTCGAGGTTGGAGAGGACGGCGAGTCGCGGCATTTCAGAGTCATATCCGATCTGCTGGGGGACGAAAGCGACAGATGCGGCAGATTCGTCGATATCAGCGATGTGACGCCGCTGGTGGAAGCCCGGCTGGAGGCGGAGAGGGCCAACCGGTCCAAGAGTGCCTTCCTGGCGAAGATGTCGCACGAGATACGCACGCCGATGAACGCGGTCATCGGCATGAGCGAGTTGATCCTGCGTGAAGATATTTCGCACGCCGTCAGATCCTACGCGGCGGATATAAAGCAGGCCGGTACGAATTTGCTTGCCCTGGTCGACGATATCCTCGATTTTTCCAAGATCGAATCCGGCAAGCTGGAATGCGTGAACGCGGAATACGACCTCGGTTCCTTGCTTAACGATGTTATTACCATTATCCGGATGCGTTTGCTGGAAAAACCGGTGCGCTTTTCCGTTTATGTCGATAGCAATTTACCGGGAATGCTGGTCGGCGATGAAATGCGTATTCGCCAGATATTGCTGAATCTGTTGAGCAATGCGGCCAAGTATACGAGAAAAGGCCATGTTTTCCTCACCATCGATGGAAGGAGGACGGAGTCGGGTGGCGTGGATCTCCGTTGCGAGGTGCGCGATACCGGCATAGGCATCAGGGAAGAAGATATGGACAAACTGTTCGGCGATTTTGTCCAGATCGATTCCGTCAAGAACAGGGGTATAAAAGGTACCGGCCTGGGGCTTGCCATTACCCGCAATCTCAGCCGGATGATGGGCGGCGACATTACCGTCGAGAGCGTTTATGGCGAAGGTAGTGTATTTACCGTTACGCTTTCGCAGGGTATCCGGGAATACCGGCGCTTTGCGGAAGCCCTGGAGCCGGAAAAGAAAAGCGTCCTGGTGTACGAGCCGAACAGGAGATATGTCGATTGTATCGTCTCTGCTGTACGGAACCTGGGGGTGGCTTGCGAGCGCGTTCGTACCCATGAGGAACTGGCCGCCGCCCTGGCCTTTCGTGATTATGCTTTCGTATTTATTCCCCGCTATTTGATGGCGGAAGTCATTGCCGAAGGCGCGCGGCACGCATCCAGCGCCGTGCCGGTGATTTTCGATGCCGAGCCGGGCGAGCAAATGCCGGGCAACGTGCGCGCGCTGATTATGCCGACTTACGCGCCCGCCATCGCCAATATCCTGAACGGCTTGCCGGATGCAAAGCATTACGCCCATATTGCCGAAAACGGCATTCGTTTTATTTTGCCGGAAGTGCGCGTCCTGATCGTGGATGATCTCGCTACCAATTTGCGAGTAGCGCAGGGACTCATGGCCATTTACGAGTTGCAGATCGATTGCGCCGCGAGCGGACACGAAGCTATTGGACTGGCGAGTCGCCAGCACTATGACATCATTTTCATGGATCACATGATGCCGGGAATGGACGGCGTGGAAGCCGTCCGCGTCATCCGGAACATAGAGGACGAGCATTTCAAAAAAGTGCCGATCATTGCGCTGACCGCCAATGCCGTTGCCGGTGTGCGGGAGATGTTCCTCGAAAACGGCTTCAATGACTTTCTTTCCAAGCCGATAGAGATTGCCAGGCTCGACGCCATCCTGAGCCACTGGATACCGAAAGAAAAGCGCCGGGATGCGCCGCCGGCGGTGAAGACAAAGACGCAGGCCGGAAAGACCGCGCAGTTGCCGAAAATCGAAGGCGTGGATATTGCCGCGGGCCTGTCACAGGTCGGCGGTTCCGAAGAACGTTACCGGAGCCTTCTCGATGTTTTTCGGCAGGATGCGGAGCAACGCCTGGCTTTGCTGGATGCGCCGGTGTTGTCCGGCGATCTGAAGGCTTTCACCACGGATGTCCACGCCTTGAAAAGCGCCCTGGCCAATATTGGCGCGAATGCCTTGTCGAAGTCGGCGGCCTTGCTGGAATCCGCCGGACACCGGGGCGATGGCGCGTTCATCCGCCAAAACCTGGAGCAATTTCGTATCGGACTGGGCAATTTGAACAGCTGGATAGACAAGGCGCTTGCGGAAGCGCGATCCTGCAATACAACTGAAAACGAGGATCGGGATGTTGCCGGTTCGGAACAGGAAGTCTTGGCGCTGGCCCGGTTGAAAGCGGCGCTGGAGACGGGAGATCTGGACGGCATGGATATCGCGTTGTCGACGCTGCAATCCTTGCCGCTTGCCGCCGGGCGGCGCGAGGCGGTCTCGAAGCTCATTGGGTTGGTGCTGGTCTCGGAGTTCGAGAAGGCCCTGGACGTGCTCAATGTGATGTAACGCGGGCCGCTACCAAGCGTTCGGCCCGGCGGCGGCCCGCGCGTTGCGCATCTTCAGCCTTTGTTGCGGTTGAGTGCGCGGTAGCCGATGTCGCGGCGGTACTGCATGCCGGCAAAGTAGATCGTTTCGATCAGTCCATAGACCCGTTTTTGCGCTGCGCGGATGTTTTCGCCCAGGACGGTGACGCAGAGTACGCGACCGCCCGCAGTGACGGTCTTGCCGTTCTTCTTCGCCGTGCCGGCATGGAAGACGTGGGCGTCGCCGGCGAAGGCGTTTTCGGGAGGTAGCCCCTTGATGATGTTGCCCGTGCGCGGCGTGCCGGGGTATTGGGCCGCGGCCAGCACGACGCCGACAGCCACGCGCCAGTCCCATTCGGCCTTGGCGGTGTCGAGCGCGCCGTCGAGCGCCTGTTCCAGCAGCTTCAGGAAGTCGGATTTCAGCCGCATCAGGATCGGTTGGGTTTCAGGATCGCCCATGCGGCAGTTGAATTCCAGCGTCTTGATGCTTCCGTCCTTGCAGATCATCACTCCCGCGTAGAGAAATCCCGTATAGGGCATGTTTTCGGCGGCCATGCCCTTTACCGCGGGAGCGACGATCTCTCGCATGATTTTGGCATGAAAGTCCGGCGTGACGACCGGGGCGGGGGAGTAAGCACCCATGCCGCCGGTGTTGGGACCGGTGTCGCCGTCGCCGATGCGCTTGTGATCCTGGCTGGAAGCCAGCGGCAGGATGTTCTTGCCATCGACCATGACGATGAAGCTGGCTTCTTCGCCTTCGAGGAATTCTTCGATCACGACCCGTGCGCCCGCGTCGCCCAGTTTGTTGCCGGAGAGCATGTCGTCGATGGCCTTGTGCGCTTCTTGCCGCGTCATGGCGACGACGACGCCTTTGCCCGCCGCGAGGCCGTCGGCCTTGACGACGATGGGCGCGCCCTGTTTTTCCACATAATCGTGCGCGGCGGCGGTATCCGAAAAGGTCTGGAACGCGGCGGTCGGGATATTGTGCCGCGCCATGAATTGCTTGGCGAAATCCTTGGAGGATTCGAGCTGCGCCGCGGCTTTCGTCGGGCCGAAAATCCGCAGGCCCCGCGCGCGGAAAATGTCTACGATGCCGGCGGCCAGCGGCGCTTCGGGGCCGACGACGGTCAGATGGATTTTGTTCTCGACCGCGAATTTTGCGAGTTCTTCCGGGTCGGTGAGTGGCAGGTTCTCAAGATCGCGTTCGAGGGCGGTGCCGGCGTTTCCCGGCGCGACGTAGATTTTTTGCAAGTCGCGCGTCTGCGCCAGACGCCATGCCAGTGCGTGCTCGCGTCCGCCGGAGCCGATGACGAGAAGTTTCATCTGGTGATGTCCTTGGCTGAAATTCCGGCGGTGAGGCCGGAGAGGTTTCTCTTTTTTCCAGAGCGGGCGAGGGCGGGTTTCATCGTAAAACTAACTTCTTGCTCGGGTGTACCGGTATAGCGGCGTCAGTGCCGGAAGTGCCGCGCGCCGGTAAAGACCATCGCCAGTCCGTGGCCGTTGGCGGCGGCGACGACTTCTTCATCGCGCACCGAGCCGCCGGGCTGGATGACGGCGGTTGCGCCCGCTTCCGCGAGTACATCCACGCCGTCGCGGAATGGGAAGAAAGCGTCCGAAGCGACCACGGAACCCGCCAGCGGAAGCCCGGCGTTTTTCGCCTTGACGCCGGCGATGCGGGTGGAATCGACGCGGCTCATCTGGCCCGCGCCTATACCCAGGGTCATGCCGCCGCCGCAAAAGACGATGGCGTTGGATTTCACGAATTTGGCGACGCGCCAGGCAAAGAGCAGGTCTTCGATCTGCTCGGGCGTCGGGGCTTTTTGCGTCACGGTCTTCAGGTCTTCAGGCTCGACGTTGAAGGCGTCCGGCGTCTGCGCGAGCAGGCCGCCGCCGACACGCTTCAGTTCCAGCGCGCGGCCGGCATCGCCATGACCGGGCGGGACTTCGAGCACGCGCAAATTCTGTTTTGCGGATAAAAGCGCCCTGGCGGCGCCGGTGAAAGCGGGCGCGATCAGCACTTCGACGAAGTGTTTTCTTGCGGTCATCGCTTCTACCACATCGGCGTCCACTTCGCCGTTGAAGGCGACGATGCCGCCGAACGCGGAGATGGAATCGGTCTTGAACGCTTTTTCGTAGGCTTCCGGCAGTCCGGAGGCGATGGCGACGCCGCAGGGATTGGCATGTTTGACGATGACGCAGGCGGGCGCGGCGAAGGTTTTGACGCATTCCCAGGCCGCGTCGGAATCGGCGATGTTGTTGTAGGAAAGTTCCTTTCCCTGCAATTGCCGATAGGTGGCGATGCTGCCGGGCGCCGGCGCGGGTTCGCGGTAGAAAGCGGCCTGCTGGTGCGGGTTTTCGCCGTAGCGCAGGGGTTCGGCGCGGTCGAAGGCCAGTTGCAGGCGCTCGGGGAATTGCGCCGGGGCCGGGGCGGGCTTTTCCGGTTCGGCTTCCACGCCTTCGGGTTCGGCGGTGAGCCAGTTGGCGATCATGCTGTCGTAGCGGGCCGTGTGGGTGAAGGCTTTTTTGGCGAGACCGAAGCGGGTGGAGAGCTTCAGCGCGCCATTGCCCGCGGCCAGTTCGGCCAGTATATGGGCATAATCAGCCGGATCGGTGACGACCGCCGCGCCAGCGTAATTCTTGGCGGCGGAGCGCACCATCGCCGGGCCGCCGATGTCGATGTTTTCGATGGCTTCGGCCAGTGTCACGCCGGGTCTGGCGACGGTTTCCCGGAAGGGGTAGAGGTTGACGCAGACGAGGTCGATTGCTGGAATACCATGCGCTTCCAGCGTTTCCAGATGCGCGGGCAGGTCGCGGCGGGCGAGAATGCCGCCGTGCACTTTCGGATGCAGGGTTTTTACCCGGCCATCGAGCATTTCGGGAAAGCCGGTGTAGTCGCCGATCTCGGTGACGGCAAGCCCCGCGCCCTGCAAAAGCCTGGCGGTACCGCCGGTGGAGAGCAGTTCGATGCCGAGGGCGGCGAGTCCCTGGGCGAATTCGAGAACGCCGGTTTTGTCGGAAACGGAAATCAGGGCTTGGGTAATTTTCATTTTGGCGGGACGGACGGAACGAGAAAAGCCGCAAAAAACCGGCCTGTTGCGGTCGCCAGGCGGGGAGGGGAGAAGCTCACAGCAAGTCGTAATCGAGAAGTTTGCGCCGCAGGGTGTTGCGGTTGATCCCCAACAACTGGGCAGCGACGCTTTGGTTGCCGTTGGCGCGGTCGAGGACGAACTGGAGCATCGGCCTTTCGGCGCACTTGATTACCATGTCATATATCGCCGTGGGTCTCTCGCCGTCGAGGTCGTGGAAATATTGTTCCAGCGTTCGCACGACGGCGTCGGCGAGTCCTCCTTTGTGGCAAATGTTCATGCAGCCATCTCCCGTGGCGTTCCGGTTTCGTTTGCTTCGCAATAATGGAGACGGTCGCCGGCTTCCGCGAGGCGGCTGAAGAAATCGTCGACTGCCGCGCTTTGGGCATCGTGGCCGGGCAATAGGTTCATGGATCGGCGGAAAGCCGCCGATCCGGCCAGCCCGCGGGTATACCAGCCGATGTGTTTGCGCGCGATCTTCACCCCAGTTTCCACGCCGTAGAAAGCGTAAAGCGCGTCCAGATGGGCGCGGCAGATCTGATGGATCTCGCTCACGAGCGGCGCGGGCAGCAATTCGCCGCTTGCGAGGAAGTGCTCGATTTCGCGGAAAATCCATGGGCGTCCCTGGGCGGCGCGACCGATCATCAGGCCGTCCGCGCCGGTGCGGTCGAGGACGAAACGGGCTTTTTCGGGCGAGGCGATATCGCCATTGGCGATTACCGGTATGCCGATGTGCGCCTTGACTTCGGCGATAGTGTCGTATTCGGCGCAGCCCGTGTATTGATCGGCGCGGGTACGGCCATGGATGGCGATAGCGCGGATGCCGCGATCTTCGGCAATGCGGGCGATGGCCAGCGCGTTTTTGTGGCTGCGGCTCCAGCCGGTGCGGATCTTGAGCGTCACCGGCGTTGTGGGCACGGCGCGCACCACGGCATCGAGGATGCGGCCGGCGAGCGCCTCATCTTGCATCAGCGCCGAACCGGCCATTACGTTGCAAACCTTCTTGGCCGGACAGCCCATGTTGATGTCGATGATCTGTGCTCCGCGCTCGACGTTGTGGCGCGCGGCTTCGGCCAGCATCCCTGGATCGGCGCCGACGATCTGTACCGCGACGGGTCCCGGTTCGCTCGCGTGATCGGCGCGGCGGCGCGTCTTGGCGCTGCCGTACAGCAGCGAATTGGCGCTGACCATTTCCGAGACCGCCAGCCCTGCGCCCATCCGCTTGCACAACTGGCGGAAGGGGCGATCCGTTACCCCGGCCATGGGAGCGACGAACAGGTTATTACGCAGGGTAAAACCGGCAAACTGCATGAGCGGGCGAAGACGAGGGGAAGGAACTGCGAGAGGGGCCATTCTACCCTATGGACGGTATTCAGTGGCGGCGGAAACGTGCAGGATAGCAGGCAAGCGGCGTGCGGAATGAAAAACGAAAATATATGATCCATGGCAATACGCGCGTGTGAAAAGCGCATTTGCAGCACGGCCCGGTTATGTGATAAGAATCGCCAGGGCGCCGTAACCAAAGGCGTTTCTGGAAACGGTCATACTTGTTCCGCCGGATTTGTTTTACATGAGCCGCAAGCTTGAAACATTATCGTTCAAGATTTACTTATCGATAAACCATTTCATCAATACTGTAAAGAACGGATCACCCCGGCAACCCAATGCACGTCATGATCCGCCTATTTAAAATCGCCAGTATTATTCCCCATGTTAAAATTCTTCGCTTCCCTTGCATCGTTTCGGGCGGCGTGCATTCCTGCCAGTGATTCATCGTGACGCGGATGCTCGACCCCTGTCGCGGCGAGCCGCCGTGCTGGAGGCAAAGTCGAACCGGCCTGGAGATTTCCCGATGAGCGTTGCCAGCCGCGCGCCTGCGCATATTCGTTCCTTGTCGCCGTATCAGCCGGGCAAGCCGGTTTCGGAACTCTCGCGCGAGACCGGCATTCCCGAAACCGGCATCGTCAAGCTCGCTTCCAACGAAAACCCCTTGGGCATGAGTCCGAAAGCCCGCGCGGCGGC
This sequence comes from Azoarcus sp., assembly GCA_031265765.1. GTDB lineage: Bacteria > Pseudomonadota > Gammaproteobacteria > Burkholderiales > Rhodocyclaceae > WRNU01. Next base: position 2,566 of record JAISCE010000028.1, on the reverse strand, counting down.
CATCGCTGCGCTGGACGATGGCGCGCGTTATCCGGACGGCAACGCTTTCGCGCTCAAAGCGGCGCTGGCGAAAAAATACGGCGTGGAGGCGGCGCAACTGGTAATCGGCAACGGTTCCAACGACGTGCTGGAAATTGCCACGCAAGCCTTTCTCGCGCCCGGCGACGCGGCGGTATTTTCGCAATACTCGTTCGCGGTCTACCCTTTGGCGACCATTGCGCGCGGCGCGCGCGGCGTCCAGGCGGCAGCCAGGGGCTATGCCCACGATCTCGACGCCATGGCGGCGGCCATCGACGAAACCACCCGTATCGTCTTCATCGCCAATCCCAACAACCCGACCGGCACCTTCCTGCCCGGCGGTGAAATCGAAAACTTTCTCGCCCGCGTGCCGCCGGATGTGCTCGTCGTTCTCGACGAGGCTTACACCGAGTTCCTGCCGCCGGAAAAGCGTTATGACGCTATCGCATGGATCGGGCGCTTCCCGAATCTGCTGGTGTCGCGCACTTTGTGCAAGGCGTATGGTCTGGCTGGACTGCGTCTCGGCTACGGCGTCGCGCATGCGGATGTGGCCGATCTCATGAACCGCGTGCGCCAGCCGTTCAATGCTTCCTGCGTGGCGCAGGCGGCGGCGGTCGCGGCGCTGGACGACGAGGATTTCGTGCGCCGGACCGCCGAAAACAATCGGCAGGGCATGTCGCAATTGACTGCCGCTTTCACTGAATTGGGGCTGGCGTGGATACCGTCCAGCGGCAATTTCATTACCGTCAAGGTCGGCGACGGCGAAAAAGTGAACCGAGCCTTGCTCGCGCAAGGCGTCATCGTGCGCCCCATCGGCGGTTACGGCCTGCCCGAATGGCTGCGGGTGTCGATCGGACTCCCCGCCGAAAACGCACGCTTCATCGCCGCCTTGCGCCGCGCGCTGGTCTGAAACGAGCGCGGCATGGCCCTGATCGGCAAACTGGTCATCTGCGGCGTCGGCCTCATCGGCGGCTCTTTCGCGCTGGCGCTGCGCGAGAAAGGCGAAGCGGATCGTATCGTCGGCATTGGCCGCACGCGAACCGCGCTCGAACGCGCGCGGGCGCTTGGCATCATCGACGAAATCGCCTCCGATTGGGCGGCGGCGCTCGATGGCGCGGATTACGTGCTCCTGGCGACGCCCGTCGGGCAGATCGATGCGATCATGGCGGCCATGGCCCCGCATCTGCAAACGCAGACCCTCGTCTCCGACGCGGGCAGCACCAAGGGCGATGTCATTGCCGCCGCCTATCGCCGGCTCGGCGCCCATCTGGCTCGCGTCGTGCCCGCGCATCCCATCGCCGGGGCCGAAAAAAGCGGCGTGGACGCCGCGAGCGCCGCGCTTTTCCGGGGCAAGCGCACGGTACTCACGCCCTTGCCGGAAAACGCTCCCGAAGCCGTCGAAAAAGTCCGCGCCGCATGGCGGGCCGCCGGCGCGGCGGTCGTCGACATGGCTCCGCAGGATCACGACCGCGTTTTCGCCGCCGTCAGCCATTTGCCGCATCTGCTCGCTTTCGGACTCGTCCACGATCTTGCGGGCCGCGCCAATGCCGAACTGCTTTTTTCCTATGCTGCCAGCGGCTTTCGGGATTTCACCCGCATCGCGGGCAGTCATCCCGAAATGTGGCGCGACATCTGCCTCGCCAACCGCCAGTCGCTATTGGGCGAACTGGATCAATATCTGGGCGAGCTTGCCTTGATCCGTTCCCTGCTGCTTTCCGGCAACGGCGAACGGCTCGAAAAGCTTTTTGAAGAAGCGCGGCAGGCGCGTGTCGCCTGGGGTGAGCCCAAGCAAACGGCGCTGGTTGAACCATGAGACCCATTCCCTGCCCCTGGCTCAATAAGTCAAATCCACTCGGAACCAAAACGGCGTCTCATGCTTGCGGAACGCGGCGGGGCGCTTCTCCGAGCGCGCCAAAGTCATCCGGACGCGGGCATAACGCCCGCTGGCGCTCAACTCCAGCGCATGCCCGGACAAGCGTCCATGCTGCCCGGTATACCGATTCCCCTCATCGCGCTCGATCGCCCCGATATCCCAAGCCAGCGCGATGCCCGCCTCCCGGCAGACCGGCTGGAGCCACGTCCAGGGGACGGCATGACGCCAGCCGATTTGGGTACGCCAATAACCGCCCGTGCTGCCGTACAGCGTCTGCTCCTTGAAACCGCGCACCGAACTCTGCCCGCCCAGGCCGACCTGCCGCGGGCTGTGCAGAACATCTTCGCTCTTTTGCCAGAAAGCGATGCTCTCCAGGCTCAAGCTCTGCGACAGGACGCTGAAAGGCACGAGCAAGCTGCCCGTGAACGTGTATTTATTGTATTGCGCGTGCGCCGCCTCCCTGGGCAAGTGGCGGTCTCGCTCGGCCTCCAGCAGGGGAAGGCCGCGCTGCCAGCCCAGATCCAGGTTGAAATAAGCGTTGCCCAGCCGGCGGCCATGGGTGAGGCCCAGGCCGGCTTCGGTCAGCCGCACGCTGCTGGCATCGAGCCGGATGTCTTCGATGTAGTTCTTGGTCTCGGTTCGGTCGAGCGCGGCGCTCACCGTGGTCTTGCTCAC
>JAISCE010000018.1 GCA_031265765.1 Azoarcus sp. | reverse complement strand
CAGTGCTTTCATACTTTCGCTCCGTTCGCAGAGAACTTCATTTCCTCAAGCCACATCGTCCCGGAATCCCGGAACCGCCGTCACGTTCCTTCGCCCGCTCAATAACGTTCGAGATCGATATCGATCGCCAGCGAGCGGATTTCCTTGACCAGCACGTTGAACGACTCCGGCATGCCGGCGTCGATCTTGTGGTCGCCCTTGACGATGTTTTCATAGACCTTGGTGCGGCCGTTCACGTCGTCCGACTTGACCGTCAGCATTTCCTGAAGGACGTAGGACGCGCCGTAGGCTTCGAGCGCCCAGACTTCCATTTCGCCGAAACGCTGCCCGCCGAACTGCGCCTTGCCGCCCAGCGGCTGCTGCGTCACCAGCGAGTACGGCCCGGTCGAGCGCGCGTGCATCTTGTCGTCGACGAGGTGGTGCAGCTTCAGCATGTGCATGTAGCCCACCGTCACCTGGCGCTCGAAGGCTTCGCCGGTGCGCCCGTCATGGAGCGTCATCTGCCCCGATTCGGGCATTTTTGCGAGGCGAAGCATTTCCTTGATCTCTTCTTCCCTTGCGCCGTCGAACACCGGCGTGGCGAACGGCACGCCGGCCTCGAGGTTTTCGGCCAGTCCGACGATCTCGCGGTCATTCAACTCGTCCAGGTTTTCCGGTTTGCCGTTGCTGTTGTAGATCTTGCCGAGGAATTCGCGCAGTTCCTTGACGTTGGCGCCGCGGCGGAGCATCTCGCCGATCCTGAACCCCAGGCCCTTGGCCGCCAGCCCGAGATGCGCTTCCAGCACCTGGCCGACGTTCATCCGCGACGGGACGCCCAGCGGGTTCAGCACGATGTCGACCGGCTGGCCGTCGGCCGTGTACGGCATGTCCTCGACCGGGACGATGCGCGAGACGACGCCCTTGTTCCCGTGGCGGCCCGCCATCTTGTCGCCGGATTGCAGGTGGCGCTTGACGGCGACGTAGACCTTGACCATCTTCTGCACGCCCGGCGGCAGTTCGTCGCCTTGCGTGAGTTTCTTGCGCTTTTCGTCGAAGGCGACGTCGAAGTCCTTGCGCGTCTGCTCCAGGCCCTCGCGCAGGGATTCGAGCTGCCGCGCCACGTCCTCGTCGGCCATGCGAATGTCGAACCAGTGGCGCGGATCGATTCCCTGGAGGTATTCGTGGGTCACCGCGGCCCCCTTGGCGAGGCGCTTCGGGCCGCCGTTGGCGCTCTTGCCCAGGATCAGGCGTTCGACGCGCGCGAAGGCGTCGCGCTCGACGATGCGCAGTTGATCGGCCAGGTCGAGCTTGTACGCGCGCAATTGCTCGTCGATGATCGCTTGCGCGCGCTTGTCGCGCTCGATGCCCTCGCGGGTGAATACCTGCACGTCGATGACGGTGCCGGCGATGCCCGAGGGGACGCGCAGGGAGGTGTCCTTCACGTCGGACGCCTTTTCGCCGAAGATCGCGCGCAGCAGCTTTTCCTCAGGGGTGAGCTGGGTTTCGCCCTTGGGCGTCACCTTGCCGACCAGCACGTCGCCGGCGTCGACTTCGGCACCGATATGGACGATGCCCGATTCGTCGAGCCTCGACAACTGCGCTTCGCCCAGGGAGGCGATGTCGCGGGTGATTTCCTCGGGGCCCAGTTTGGTGTCGCGGGCGACGACGGGCAACTCCTCGATGTGGATCGAGGTGAAGCGCTCATCGGCCACGACCCGTTCGGAAATCAGGATCGAGTCCTCGAAGTTGTAGCCGTTCCAGGGCATGAACGCGACCAGCATGTTCTGGCCGAGCGCCAGTTCGCCGAGGTCGGTGGATGCGCCGTCGGCCACCACGTCGCCGCGGGCGATCCGGTCGCCGACCCGGACCACCGGACGCTGGTTGATGTTGGTGTTCTGGTTGGAACGGGTGTATTTGATGAGGTTGTAGATATCGACCCCGACCTTGCCGGATTCGGCCTCGGCCTCGTCGTCGTTGACCCGCACCACGATGCGCTGCGCATCGACGTAGTCCACCGCGCCGCCGCGCTGCGCCTTGACCACGGTGCCCGAATCCAGCGCCACGGTGCGCTCGATGCCGGTGCCGACCAGCGGTTTTTCGGGGCGCAGGCAGGGGACGGCCTGGCGCTGCATGTTCGCGCCCATCAGCGCGCGGTTGGCGTCGTCGTGTTCAAGGAAAGGAATCAGCGAAGCCGCTACCGACACGACCTGGCCGGGAGCCACGTCCATGTAGTCGATGCGGGCGGACTCGGCGAGAATGGTTTCGCCTTTTTCGCGACAGGTCACGAAGGCGTCGGGAAGCCGTCCCTCATCGTCGAGCGCGGCATTGGCCTGGGCGATCACGAACTGCCCTTCCTCGATCGCGGAAAGGAAACCGATTTCGTTGGTCACCTTGCCATCGACCACCTTGCGGTACGGCGTCTCCAGGAAACCGTGGCGGTTGGTGCGCGCATACACGGCCAGCGAATTGATGAGGCCGATGTTCGGCCCTTCCGGCGTCTCAATGGGACACAGGCGGCCATAGTGGGTCGGGTGCACGTCGCGCACCTCGAACCCGGCGCGCTCGCGGGTGAGACCGCCCGGCCCCAAGGCGGATACCCGGCGCTTGTGGGTAATCTCGGAGAGCGGATTGGTCTGGTCCATGAACTGCGACAACTGGCTGGAGCCGAAAAACTCCTTGATCGCCGCCGAAATCGGCTTGGCATTGATCAGGTCGTGCGGCATCAGGTTGTCGGATTCGGCCTGCGACAGCCTTTCCTTGACCGCGCGCTCGACCCGGATCAGGCCCGCGCGGAACTGATTTTCCGCCAATTCGCCGACCGAGCGCACGCGGCGGTTGCCGAGGTGGTCGATGTCGTCGATGTCGCCGCGGCTGTTGCGCAACTCGACCAGCACGCCGATGACGGCGAGGATGTCGTCCTTCGACAACACGCTCGAGCCTTCCTCGCCGCGCATGCCGGCCTGGGCATAAAAACGCTTGAGCCAGTCCGGCGCCTTTTCGTCGACAGCGACCGGATAGGCGCGGCGGTTGAACTTCATGCGCCCGACCGTGGAAAGATCGTAACGCTCCTCGGAATAGAACAGCCCGCGGAACAGGTTTTCGACGGCGTCCTCGGTCGGCGGCTCGCCGGGGCGCATCATGCGGTAGATCGCCACCCTGGCCGTCCATTCGTCGATCGTCTCGTCGATGCGCAGGGTTTGCGAGATATACGTGCCGCGATCGAGATCGTTCACATACAGGGTGATGAGCTTTTTCACCCCGCCTGCCCGCAGCTTGGCAAGCAGGTCTTCGGTAATCTCGTCGTTGGCGCGGGCAAGCAGTTCGCCCGTGGCTTCATCGGGAATGTCGTGGGCGACGATGCGGCCCAGGATGAAGTCGTCCGGCACCGCCATGCTCGTGACCCCGGCCTGATCCAGTTCCCGGATGTGACGGGCGGTAATGCGTTTGTCCTTCGCGACGATCAAACTGCCATCGGGCGCGGCGATGTCGAACCTCGCCACTTCGCCGCGCAGGCGCTCCGGCACGAGGTCGAAGCCGACGTTGTCGGCGGCAAGGTAAAACTCGTCGAAATCGTGGAAGGCATGAAGAATCTCCTCCTGGCTCATGCCGATCGCGCGCAGCAGGATCGTCACCGGCATCTTGCGGCGGCGGTCGACGCGGAAATACAGGTAATCCTTGGGATCGAACTCGAAATCGAGCCAGGAACCGCGATACGGGATGATCCGCGCCGAGAAAAGCAACTTGCCCGAGGAGTGCGTCTTGCCCCGGTCGTGCTCGAAAAAGACGCCCGGCGAGCGGTGCAATTGCGACACGATGACGCGCTCGGTGCCGTTGATGACGAAGGAGCCGGTTTCGGTCATGAGCGGGATTTCGCCCATGTACACCTCCTGCTCCTTGACCTCCTTGATGGTTTCCTTGGGCGCTTCGCGGTCCATGATGACCAGGCGCACCCGGGCGCGCAGGGGCGAGGCGAAGGTCAGCCCGCGCTGCTGGCATTCCTTCACGTCGAACACGGGTTCGCCCAGCATGTACTCCACGAACTCGAGCCGGGCATTGCCGCTGTGGCTGGAAATCGGAAAAATCGAAGTGAACGCGGCCTGCAAGCCCCGGTTCTCCCGTTTCCCCGGCGGCGTTTCCGCCTGCAAGAAGTCCGCGAAAGAATTGATCTGGGTGGCCAGCAGGAAAGGCGCATCGAGCACGGCCGCGCGTTTGGCGAAGCTCTTGCGGATACGCTTCTTTTCAGTGTAGGAATACGCCATGGATGCTCCGGCTAGAGGTGTGATGTCGGGAAGACAGAACACAGCGCCCCCGGCGCGGGGCGGGGCGGGCGCCAGCCGGTCGAACCGGCCTTTTCCCGCTCCCCGCTGTTGCCGCGGAGACGCTTTGCGCTGTCCTCATTGCTCGTACAAAGCACGAAAGGGCTGGCGCCCGAAGGCGGGCGCCAGCCCTGCCGCGAAAATAAAACTTATTTGATCTCGGCCTTGGCGCCCGCATCTTCGAGTTGCTTCTTCAACGCTTCGGCATCGGCCTTGGGCAAAGCCTCCTTCACCGTCTTCGGCGCGCTGTCGACAAGATCCTTGGCTTCCTTCAGGCCCAGGCTGGTCGCCGCACGCACGATCTTGATGATTTCGACCTTCTTGTCGCCCACGGCGGCAAGCACCACGTCGAACTCGGTCTTTTCCTCGACGACTGCCGCCGGGCCGGCCGCCGCCGGGCCGGCCATCGCCAGCGAAGCGGCGGAAACGCCGAATTTCTCCTCGAACGCCTTGACCAGATCGTTCAGTTCCATGACAGTCATCGCGCCAACGGCGTCGAGAATGTCTTCCTTGCTGATAGCCATTTCAAATCACTCCACAATCGGATTGTTTTTGGAAAACCGTAAAAGAAGAAGGGCCTTCAGGCAGGCGCATCCGCTTCCTCGCGTTTTTGGGCCAGCGCGGCCAGCGCGCCGGCAAAGCCGGAAACCGGCGCCTGCATGACGCCCAGCAGCCTGGCGAGCAGTTCCTCGCGGCCGGGAATCGAAGCCAGCGCCTGCACGCCCGCCTTGTCGAGCACCTTGCCGGCATATACGCCCGCGCGCAACGCCAGCTTGTCATTGCCCTTGGCGAAATCGTTGAGCACCCTGGCGGCGGCGATCGGATCGGTCGAGACGCTGTAGATCAGCGGCCCGGTCAACTGCTCCGCCAGCCCGGCAAACGGCGTCCCCGCCAGCGCGCGGCGAACCAGCGTGTTCTTGAGCACGCGCAAGTACACACCGGAAGCGCGAGCCTTGGCGCGCAACACGGTGAGATCGCCCACCCCGATGCCGCGATACTCGGCCACCGCAATCGTCTGGGCATTGGCTACCTGCGCCGCCACCTCAGCCACTACGGCTTTCTTGTCATCAAGATTGAGACCCACGGGTCTTTCCTCCTTTCAAGTCCACACGCGGCGGATCGACACCCGCCGCACCCACGGCGACCTGGACAGAAGCACGGCCGTCACAGCCAGAATTCTGTTCTGGGCACACCGTCTGCGCAGGCCGCTTTCACGATTGAACGGTTGTCCGGAGACGCCCGTACCTGCGGTCTTTGACGATCCGCCCGGCTCGCGCCGGACGGCCCAAAGTTCCTTTGTTGCCTTCAACCCGCCGTACCGGCGGTATCGACTTTCACGCCCGCGCCCATCGTGCTGGAGAGCGCGATGCGCCGCAGATAAACCCCCTTGGCCGCAGCCGGACGGGCCTTGACCAGCGCATCGACGAGCGCCCTGAAATTCTGTTCCAGCGCATCGACCCCGAAAGAAGCGCGGCCAATGGTGGCATGCACAAGCCCCCCCTTGTCGGTGCGGTATTGCACCTGGCCGGCCTTGGCGTTCTTTACCGCCGTGGCGACATCCATGGTCACGGTGCCGACCTTGGGGTTCGGCATCAGGCCGCGCGGGCCGAGAATCTGGCCGAGTTGTCCGACAACGCGCATCGCGTCTGGCGTGGCGATCACCCGGTCGAAATCGAGCTTGCCGCCCTTCACCTCCGCCGCAAGATCGTCGAAACCGACGATATCGGCGCCCGCCGCCCTGGCAGCCTCGGCCTTGTCGCCCTGGGCGAACACAGCCACTCGCACTGTCTTGCCGGTACCCGCCGGCAACACCACGGAACCGCGCACCACCTGATCGGACTTGCGTGCATCGACGCCGAGATTGACCGCGACATCGATCGACTCGTCGAACTTCGCCGTCGCGCATTCCTTGACCAGGGCCAGCGCCTCGACAACCTGATAAACCTTGCTGCGATCGACTTTCGCGCGCAGCGCCCGAACCCGCTTGGAAAGCTTTGCCATGCTCATACCCCTTCCACGATGATGCCCATGCTGCGGGCGGTACCGGCAATCGTGCGCACTGCCGCGTCGAGATCGGCAGCGGTCAGGTCGGGCTGCTTGGTCTTGGCGATTTCCTCCGCCTGCATGCGCGTGATCGTGCCCACCTTGTCGGTATGAGGCTTGGGCGAGCCCTTGTCGATCCTGGCCGCTTTCTTGATCAAGATCGTCGCGGGCGGCGTCTTCATCACAAAAGTGAAGCTCTTGTCGGCAAAAGCGGTAATCACCACCGGGATCGGCAGGCCCGGCTCCAGAGCCTGCGTCCTGGCGTTGAACGCCTTGCAGAACTCCATGATGTTCAGGCCGCGCTGGCCGAGAGCCGGCCCAATGGGCGGACTCGGATTGGCCTTGCCGGCCGGCACCTGCAATTTGATGTAACCGATGATCTTCTTCGCCATGACGGCTCTGCTCCCTCTATGAGTGCAAACGCACCGGTTCGACCGGCGCTCCTCGTTACGGCCCCGGACGGGCCATGGCGGACGCGGCGGCCCGCCCGTTCACGCTCAGGCTTTTTCGACCTGGGCAAAATCCAGTTCAACCGGCGTCGCGCGACCGAAAATAGTCACCGACACCTTCAGCTTGCTTTTCTCGTAATTGACATCCTCGACCGTGCCATGGAAATCGGTAAATGCCCCTTCCTTGACCCGCACGACCTCGCCGGTCTCGAACAGCACCTTGGGCCGGGGCTTCTCCACCCCTTCCTGCATCTGCTGCATGATCTTGTCGACATCGCGCTGCGGAATCGCCATCGGCTTGTTGGCGCTGCCGCCGACGAAGCCCGTCACTTTCTGTGTAGACTTCACAAGGTGCCAGGTTTCGTCGTTCATCTCCATTTCGACAAGCACGTAACCGGGAAAAAACTTGCGCTCGGAAACGTTCTTCTGGCCGCCTTTCATTTCGACCACTTCTTCCACCGGCACGAGAATATGCCCGAAGGAAGCCTCCATGCCGGCGCGAATGATGCGATCCATCAATGTGCGCCGCACTGATTTCTCGAAACCCGAATAGACGTGAACGACGTACCAGTGTTTAGCCATGATCGTTATTTCCAGCCCAAGACGAGGTCATACACCACCCATTCCAGGCTTTTATCGGTCAGCCAGAGGAAAATCGCCATCACGACGACGAACACGAAAACGATGCCGGTCATCTGTGTCGTTTCCTTGCGGGTCGGCCAGACCACTTTCCTGGTCTCGGTAATGGCTGCCCGCACGAACTCGCCGAAGCGGCGTCCCGGCGCGGAAAACCACGCCACCGCGCCGCCCGCCGCCAGACCGGCCAGCACGCTGAGCACGCGCAGCACGAGCGGCTGCTCCTCGCCCAGGACATAAAAACCGGCCACGCCCGCGATAACCAGGGCAATAGCCAGCGTGAATTTCAACTTGTCGACCATCGAGACAACGACTTCCGGAAAATGGCAGGGGCAGAGGGAATCGAACCCCCAACCTTCGGTTTTGGAGACCGACGCTCTGCCAGTTGAGCTATACCCCTGCGGCAGAAACCACAAAGCGCACCCTCACGGGCGCGCTCCTGAATGGGCAATCGCCAAAGGCGATCACTCGATAATCTTGGCGACGACGCCAGCGCCTACCGTGCGGCCGCCCTCGCGGATGGCGAAACGCAAGCCTTCTTCCATCGCAATCGGCGCAATCAGCTTTACCGTAATCGTCACGTTGTCGCCCGGCATCACCATCTCCGTGCCTTCCGGCAGCGAGACCGACCCCGTTACGTCCGTCGTCCGGAAGTAGAACTGCGGACGGTAGTTGCTGAAGAACGGGGTGTG
>JAISCE010000025.1 GCA_031265765.1 Azoarcus sp. | reverse complement strand
CATGGCGGGATGCCATTCGGGCCCAGGGGCGGAACTATCGCCCCGCTTCGGCTTTGCGAAGCATCGCTTCGCCGGAGATGACGACGGCGCCTGGGAATGCCTGCGGGGAAAACGGGACTTTGAAAATGCATGGGCGCATGATAAAGATATCTGCGACAAATGTCACACTTTTGTCGCCGGATCGCAGGGGAAATTCTCACGCTCTACGCCAAGGGCCTAAGCACACGCGAATGAGAAACCTCAGTTACACCGTTGGATTGACAGACTCTCACTTTTCACGCTCATGCAGGCGTGCAAGTACGGTATCGCGTACCGCGTCCGCCGCATCCGGTCTCAAGCAGTCGATTTCGATCCAGTCCGGCCAGTGCTCGCGGAAGCCGCGCAGCCAGGTCGATTGCCGCTTCGCCAGTTGCCGGGTGGCGGCGATGCCGGCTTCGCGCAGACCCGCGGCATCGAGCGCGCCATCGAGATAAGCCCACGCCTGACGGTAGCCGACCGCGCGCATCGAGGGCGCATCGGAACTGAGCCGGTAATGCCGGCGCAGGGCGGCGAGCTCGTCGACCAGTCCGTCGGCAAGCATCTTGTCGAAGCGTCTGGCGATGCGCGCGTGCAATTCGCCGCGCGCCGAAGGCGCGAGCGCAACGGTGATGAAGCGGTGCGACAAGGGCATTGCCTCGCGCCGGGCTTGTGCCTCGGCGAGCGGCTTGCCCGTCGCAAGGACGATTTCGAGCGCGCGCTGGATGCGTTGAGCGTCCTTGGGCGCGAGTCGCGCGGCGGCCTCGGGGTCGAGGCGGGCAAGCTCGGCATGCAGGGCCGGCCAGCCTTCGATGCCGGCGCGACGGTCGATCCCGGCGCGCAAGGCGGCGTCGGCGCGCGGCAATGCGGAAAGCCCCTCGCGCAGCGCCTTGAAATAAAGCATGGTGCCGCCGGTGAGCAAGGGAAGGCGTCCGCGCGCGCCGATTTCCGCCATCGTCCGGCGCGCATCGTCGCAAAACCGCGCCGCCGAATAACGTTCCTCGGGGCTGATGATGTCGATCAGATGATGCGGACAGCGCGCGCGTTCGGTGGCGGACGGCTTGGCCGTGCCGATGTCCATGCCGCGATAAACGAGCGCCGAGTCCACGCTGACGATTTCTATCGGCAGATCGCGGGCCAGAGCCAGCGCGCAGGCGGTCTTGCCGCTGGCCGTGGGGCCGATGAGGAACAGGGCGGGAGGCAGGGATGCGGCGGAGATCATGGCGCTGGAAAGCGGGAACGGTCGCGTCGCGCGCATCCTACCCGAAGCCCGCGCCGCCTGTGTGGAAAAGCCGTCGCACGAACGAAGGCTTTCGGGCAACGGTCCTGGGGAAGCGCCTCAACCCCGCCCCGTCGATACGCCGATGCTCGCCACACCGGGGCCGGCCACGCGGATGACGCCCTTGGTCATCCTGACTTGATTGCGCCCGGCTTCCTTGGCGCGGTAGAGGGCATCGTCGGCGGCTTTCACCAGGGCGTAGATGCCTGCCTCGCCGTCACGGGGCGGGATGACGCAGGCCGCGCCGACGCTGATCGTCACCACTTGCGAAACGGGCGACCAGGCATGGTCGATCCGCAGCCCCTCGATGCTGGCGCGCATCGCATCGCCCACCGCCATTGCGCCTTCGGCATTGGTTTCGGGCAGGATCGCGGCAAACTCCTCGCCGCCATAGCGCGCCACCATGTCGTCCGGGCGCTGCGTGGCTTCTTCCAGGGTATGCGCCACAATCTTGAGGCATTCGTCGCCCATCAGGTGACCATAATGGTCGTTGAACAGCTTGAACAGGTCGACATCGAGCATCAGCAGCGATAAAGGCAGCGCCGAACGCGAGCAGCGCCGCCATTCGCGCAGCAGCGCCTCGTCGAAACGGCGCCGGTTGGCGATGCCGGTCAGGCTGTCGATCGCGGACAGGCGCTGCAATTCGTGGTTGGCTTTTTCGAGCTTGCTTGTGAGACTGCGCAGCGAATCGCGCATCTCCGCCATCCGGCGCATGGCGTTGATCTTGGCTTTCAGCACGACTTCGGAAACCGGCTTGATGAGGTAGTCGTCGCCGCCGGACTCGATCGCGCGCTGCAAGTCCCGCTCGTCGGCGCGCGCGGTCAGGAAAATGATCGGCGTCCAGTCGTCTCCTTCCAATTTGCGAATGTGACATGCCACCTCGAAACCGTCCATGCCGGGCATGATGATGTCCAGCAGGATCAAGTCCGGCCGCTCGCGCCTGAACGTTTCCAGCCCGGCTTCCCCCGTGCCCGCGTGCAATGCGGTCAGTCCCATGTTGACCAGCCAGTTACACACCACGGTGGCGCTGGTAACGGTGTCTTCGATAAGCAGGACTTTCATTGCGGAACCAGCTCCGGCATGAGGTTCGCCCGTGGTTTTGCAGGCGGCGGAAAATGGGGTAAAGGCTAAAAGCGTCCGGCGCATGCTAACAAGAACCCGGCGCGAACGCTGCTTTGTATTTAACGCTGTTGCTTGCTGTTTGACGTATCGGCGGAGCGGACATTAAACTCATACTATTTTTCCCGGCGATTTTCCATGTCGAAAGCCCATCCCGTTCTCATTTTTCCTTTACTGGCCGTTTTGTTCGCACTGATGTTCGCATCGTTTGCGTCCCCGGCTCGCGCGCACGACGCGGAGATTCGCGCGGCGTCGTCCTCCGGTGTTGCAAATCTCCGCGGCAGTGCCGCCGGCGCACGCGCCGCCGTCGATGTCGGCCATTCGCCGAGCCGGGTTCTCACGCTCGACCTCACCCGCGAACCCAACGACATCTGGGATCGCATCCGCCGCGGCTTCCGCATGCCCGACCTTGCCGGCAAGCGCGTGCACGACCTGCAATTTTCCTACCTCCGCCGTCCTGAATATCTTGATCGCATGTTCACTCGCGGTGCGCGCTATCTCTACTACATCGTCGGCGAAATCGAGCGGCGCGGCCTGCCGACCGAGCTTGCCCTGCTGCCGATGGTGGAGAGCAGCTTCAACCCGCACGCCTATTCGAGCGCGCGCGCCTCGGGACTGTGGCAGTTCATCCCCTCGACCGGGCACGACTACAAACTCACCCAGAACCGCTGGATCGACGAACGCCGCGATGTGATCGCCTCTACCAACGCCGCGCTCGACTACCTTGAAGACATCTACGACCGGCATGGCGACTGGCATCTGGCGCTCGCATCCTACAACCGGGGCGAGAACGCGATTGGCCGGGCGGTGGAACGCAACCGCGCCAGCGGGCGCTCCACCGAATTCGGCGCCCTGCGCCTGCCCGCCGAAACGCGCAACTATCTGCCGAAGTTGCAGGCGCTCAAGAACATCGTTGCCCAGCCCGAGCTTTTCGGCGTCGAGCTTCCCTACGTTGCCAACGAGCAGCTTCTTTCCACCGTCAATGCCCCTATCGGCATCGACCTTGCCACGGCGGCCCGCTATGCCGACCTGCCGCTCGAAGAATTCCTGACCTACAACCCCGGCTACAACCGCCCGGCCATCACGGCGCCGGGCCAGACGCTGGTCGTGCCATCCGACCGCGAATCCCTTTTCATCACCCGGCTGGGCGAGTTCGAGCGTTCCGGCAAGGGCTGGCGCAGCCACACGCTCGCCCGCGGCGAGACGATAAGCGGCATTGCCGGACGGCATGGCCTGACGCTGGCGCAATTGCTCCAGATCAACGGCCTGCATGCGCGAAGTCTTCCGTCCCCCGGCTACAGTCTGCTCGTACCCGGCGACGGCATCGACCCCAGCGACGCGTTGGCCGTGAGCGAGCTTTTGCCCGCCAGCGCCCGCGCCGCATCTCGCGCGGGCGTGCGCGTCGCGCCCGATCCCCAAATGCGCAAAAAGCAGGTCAAGACATCACGGCGCGGCAAAGCGGCGAAGGTTCTTGCATCCAGCAAGGGCAAGACACGCGGCGGCAAGGCCCGCACACCCGCCGCAGGCAGGGCGAAAGCCGCGAAAAAGCCCGCTCCTGCGCGGAAATCCCGGCGCTGAAAACCTGCCCGCGATTTTCATGTGGCCGCGCCATGAAACGGCGAACTGGATAAAGCGCCGGTTTTCGCCGCAAGGCAAGGCCCGGTTTCGCCGCGACCGGGCCGGAAGATTGCGCCGTTGCGCTGGCGTCCCCGCGGATATTGCCGCCGGGAAGCGTGTGCGATTGCCCCTGCGACCGGGGCGCGAGGCGGGCAAACCCGGTAAAATTCTTTCCTTTCGCGCTGCGGCGCGTCCTTTTTAGCCTGTAAATCATGGTCCCGAGCAAACCCGCGTTCCAGCAAATCATCCTTGCGCTCCAGCAGTTCTGGAGCCGGCAGGGATGCGCCCTGTTGCAGCCTTACGATATGGAAGTCGGCGCGGGCACCAGCCATACCGCCACTTTTTTGCGCGCCATCGGCCCCGAGCCGTGGAAGGCCGCCTATGTCCAGCCTTCGCGCCGGCCCAAGGACGGGCGCTATGGTGAAAATCCCAACAGGTTGCAGCATTACTATCAATTCCAGGTCGTGCTGAAACCCGCTCCGGACAATATCCTCGATCTTTACCTGGGGTCGCTCGAGGCGCTTGGGTTCGATTTGCGGCGCAACGATGTGCGCTTCGTCGAGGACGACTGGGAAAACCCGACCCTGGGCGCCTGGGGCCTGGGCTGGGAGGTGTGGATGAACGGCATGGAAGTCACCCAGTTCACTTATTTCCAGCAGGTCGGCGGCATCGACTGCAAACCGATTACAGGCGAAATCACTTACGGGCTGGAACGGCTGGCGATGTATTTGCAAGGGGTGGAAAACGTCTACGACCTCGTCTGGACGGAAGGGCTTACTTACGGCGACGTGTACCGCCAGAACGAAGTCGAACAATCGGCCTATAACTTCGAGCATTCGGATGCCGCCTTTCTGTTCGATGCTTTCGATGCCCACGAGAAGACGGCACGGCATCTGATGGATGTGCAACTGGCCTTGCCCGCTTACGAGCAGGTGTTGAAGACCGCGCATACGTTCAATCTGCTCGATGCGCGCGGCGCGATCTCCGTGACCGAGCGCGCCGCCTACATCGGACGCATCCGGAATCTGGCGCGGAACGTGGCGCAAAGTTACCTCGATTCCCGTGCCCGCCTCGGTTTTCCGATGGCGCAAAAAGAGCGGGCCGAGGAAGCGCTCGCCCAAATCGCCAGGAAAGCCGCTTGAACCATGGATGCTCAAAATCTGCTGGTCGAAATTTTCGCCGAGGAGCTCCCGCCCAAGGCCTTGAAAACCTTGGGGGAAACGTTTGCCGCGGCGCTGGCCGCCGCTTTGCGGCGCGATGGGCTGGCGTCCGGGGATGCCGTCGCGACCGCTTATGCCACGCCGCGCCGCCTGGCCGCGCACATCACCGGCGTCCTGGCTGCCGCCGCCGACAGGCCCGTGACGCACAAGTTGATGCCCGTCGCCGTCGGGCTGGATGCGGCGGGCAATCCCACGCCCGCGCTGCTGAAAAAACTGGGGGCGCTGGGGCTGGACGCTTCCGTCGTTTCCCGCCTGCGCCGGGAACGCGACGGCAAGGCTGAAATCCTGTTTCACGACAGCGTCGCCCATGGCGCGACCCTGGCCGAAGGCCTGCAGAAGGCCATCGAAGCCGCACTCGCGGCCTTGCCGATTCCCAAGGCGATGAGCTACCAGCTGGCCGACGGCTGGACGAGCGTCAACTTCGTGCGTCCCGCGCATGCGCTCGTCGCGTTGCATGGCGAGGATATCGTGCCGGTTTCCGTCCTTGGCTTGCAGGCGGGCAGGAGGACGCACGGGCATCGTTTCGAGGCGAGCGCCGATCCGGTTGTCATCCGCAGCGCCGATGCCTATGCCGCGGCCTTGCGCGACGAAGGCGCGGTCATCGCCTCTTTTGCCGAACGGCGCGATGAGATCGTCCGTCAGTTGGCCATCGCCGCCGCGCAGGCGGGTGCAGACCTGCATCCGGTCGAGGATGAGGCGCTGCTGGACGAAGTGAGCGCACTGGTCGAGCGTCCCAATGTCCTCATCGGGCGCTTCGAGCCGGAATTCCTCGCCGTGCCGCAGGAATGCCTGATCCTGACCATGAAGGCCAACCAGAAGTATTTTCCCCTGCTCGATGCCGGCGGCAAACTCGACAATCGCTTTCTCATCGTCAGCAACATCCGTCCCGCCGACCCTTCCGCCGTCATCGGCGGCAATGAGCGCGTGGTGCGCCCGCGTCTGGCCGATGCCAGGTTTTTCTTCGAGCAGGACAAAAAGAAAACGCTGGAATCGCGCCTTCCGGCATTGGCAAAAGTGGTGTACCACAACAAACTCGGCAGCCAGGCCGAGCGCGGCGGACGGGTCGTCGCTATCGCCCGCGCCATCGGGGCGGCGCTGGGCGGGGCCGGACTGGCCCGGCAGGCCGAAGATGCCGCAAGGCTCGCCAAGGCCGATCTTCTTACCGAAATGGTGGGGGAATTCCCCGAACTCCAGGGGGTGATGGGACGCTACTACGCTCTCAACGACGGGCTGCCGTCCGATGTCGCCGATGCCATCGAAGATCACTACAAGCCGCGTTTCGCGGGTGACGCGCTGCCGCGCGGCGTGACCGGCAAGGTGGTCGCGCTGGCGGATAAACTGGAAACCCTGTTCGGCATGTTCAGCATCGGACAGACGCCGACCGGCGACAAAGACCCCTTCGCCTTGCGCCGCCATGCCTTGGGCATCATCCGGATATTGCTGGAAGGCGGCGTGAACGCGCCGCTCGACGATTTGCTTGCTCATGCGGCGAATAGCTTCGGGGCGTCCGGCGATGAAGTCCTTGCCGGCCTGCGGGACTTCATTTTCGAGCGCCTTGCCGGCAGTCTGCGCGAACAGGGCTATACCGCGCATGAAGTCGATGCGGTCGTGAGCCTGAAGCCGCAGTTGCTCGGCGACATTCCCAAACGCCTGGCCGCGGTGCGCGCATTTTCCGCGTTGCCGGAAGCCGAAGCCCTGGCCGCCGCCAACAAGCGCGTCGGCAACATTCTGAAAAAATCGAATAGCGCGGCGGGCGCGGCCATCGAGGCGGCCTTGCTGAAAGAGAACGCCGAAATCGCGCTCGTCCGCGCATTGGATGAAATCGCTCCCACGGCGGCGGCGGCGTTCGACAAAGGCGATTACGGGCAATCCCTGCAAACCCTCTCCGCCTTGCGCGGCCCGGTCGATGACTTTTTCGACACGGTGATGGTCAATGCCGAGGATGCCGCCCTGCGCGCCAACCGTCTCGCGCTGCTTGCCCGGTTGCATGGCGCGATGAACCGGGTTGCCGATCTTTCGCGCCTGTCGGCCTGATTTCAACCGGAAAGAAAGGGGTGAAGCCATGAAACTCATCATTCTCGACCGGGACGGCGTCATCAACCACGATTCCGAGCAATTCATCAAATCGCCCGAAGAATGGCGGCCCATCCCTGGCTCGCTCGAAGCCATCGCCCTACTCAACCGTTGGGGCTGGCGCGTGGCGGTGGCCTCGAACCAGTCCGGCGTGGGGCGCGGTTTGTTCGACATGGATACTCTCAACGCCATCCACGACAAAATGGTGAAAAATCTCGCCCAGGCCGGCGGCCGGCTCGACGCCATCTTTTTCTGTCCGCATCCGGCGGATTCCACCTGTAATTGCCGCAAACCCAAGCCGGGCATGCTGCTGGAGATCGGCGAACGCTTCAATGTCGCGCTCGCGGACGTGCCGGTCGTGGGCGACAGCCTGCGCGACCTGCAAGCGGGCGTGGCGGTGGGCTGCCAGCCTTATCTGGTGTTGACCGGCAAGGGGGAAAAGACGCGCGAAGACCCGCAACTGCCGCCGTGGACCATGATCTTCGACGATCTCGCCGCTGTGGCGGCCCATCTGACGGCCTGAGAGTCCGTTCCATGATTTTCGCGCGCGCCATGGTCTTCCTTCTCGTCTCGTCGTTGATGACGATGTATTTTTCCATGCTGGGCGTGGCGGGTTTTTGTTTCGGCGCGAAGCCGATGACCCGCCACCGTTGGGTAACAGGCTGGGTACCTGCGATGGCGTGGGCGGCGCGCCACCTGCTCGGCATTCGCTACCGCGTGATCGGGCAAGAGCACATTCCCGCCGGGCCGGCGGTCATCGTCGCCAAACATCAGTCGGCATGGGAAACCTTCGGTTTGCAGGCGATCTTTCCGCCGCTGTGCTTTGTGCTCAAGCGCGAATTATTGTGGGTGCCTTTCCTCGGCTGGGGGTTGGCGAGCATTCCGAAGATCGCCATCGACCGCGCGGCGGGCAAGGATGCGCTCGCGCAAGTCATCGAGCAGGGGCGCGAGCGCCTGAAGGAAGGACTGTGGGTGGCGGTTTTCCCGGAAGGTACGAGAGTCGCGCCAGGCGTGCGCGGGCGTTACAAGCCGGGCGGCGCTTTTCTCGCCAAGCGCGCCGGTGTGCCGCTCGTGCCGGTGGCGCATAACGCGGGCGATTTCTGGCGTCGCAACGCCTTTTTGAAATCTCCGGGCGAAATCGTGCTCAGCATCGGGCCGCCGATCGAAACGAGGGGCGTCAGAGCCGAAGAAGTCAACCGCCGCGCCCGAGACTGGATCGAAAACGAGATGACCCGCCTTTTTCCCCATCATTTCCAGGACGGCGAGGCGGAACAGGCCGAAGACGAAAAAGAAACGGCCTGAAAAGCAAAGCCCCGCGCATGGCGGGGCTTTGTGTCATTGGATATGACTGGGATTTCTACACGAATTCAGGCGGACTTTTTGGAGGAGGCAGCCTTGGTGGTCGTGCCGACGGCCTTGACCGTGGCGTTGGTCGCCGCAGCAACGTTGGCTTCGGCAATTTCGGTCGCTTGCTTGACGGCCTTGGAGAAATTGTCGTAGGCGCTGTTGGCGGCGGCAATGGCCGATTTTACGGCGGCGACGGCAACATCGGAACCGACGGGAGCGGACTTCGCGGCTTTGTCGAGCGCGGAAGAAACGTTCTTGTTCAGTTCGGCGAGTTGGGTTTCAAGCACTTTCGCCAGTTCTTCCTGGCCTTGCGAAGCGATTTCATAAACGCTGCGGGCATAGGCAACGGATTTTTCCAGCAGGGGCTGGACCAGCGAGGCTTGAAGCGAAACCAGTTCTTGCACGTCCTTGGTACCGAGCAGGGCCTTGGTGCTGGAGACGCTGTCTTCAAGCACGGAGCGCGCGGTATTGAGGTTGAGGGCGGCCAGACGCTCGGCGTTGGCGAAGGCGCTGTTGGTGAGGCTCAGCAGGGTTTCGATGTTGGCCTTGTTGGTGGCGGCAAGTTGCTCGGGATTGAACGTCGACATTGGGAATCTCCTGAAAGGCGTGGAAAGGAAGAACTGCAAGGGGGCATGGAATGCTATGCGAACCGCCCCGTTGGGGATGTTGCTGCACGATGTTGCTGCACAGCAATTCACGTTTTTTCTGCATTATATGCGACATTTTTTAGCTGTCAAGAATTTTTTTGTGCAATGCACAAAAAAATATGCCGGCAAAACCGCAGGCGACCATGCTACAGCCGGATGGAAAACAGTATATGAAAAATGGCACGAATCTCGTCATACATGATATGCGCGCATCGTCTTTCAGCGGATGCCGCCCGTCGATCCGGCTTGCCCGTCCGTCGCGGGTTTGTTGCTTTTGGGCTGGAGCGTGACGTGTACGCGCTCCTTGCCGGGCGCATCGTTCCCGCGCGATGGCGCGTCGGTGACGAGGTAGTTTTCGCTGACGGTGTCGTATTCGATATATTGTCCGCGCACTTTGTCGCCGCCGCTTTGTACCTGGGCGCGGTTGAAAAGCCTGGCGCGTTCGGTCTGGCTGTTGTACTCGATGCGTTCGGCTTCGCCTTCGACCCATCCATCGTCGCGGGCGCGCTTTTGCCGGAAAGAGGCGAGGCGGCCCGCACTGGCGGTGACGACGCCGTTATGGAAACCGGCGGCGTTCTGGGTGACGACGAGTTTGTCGCCCTTGAGCGTCAGTGCGCCCTGCGTGAGTATGACGTTACCTTCAAAGACATGGATCTTGTTGCGGTCGTCGACGGTCACTCTGTCGGCGTCGATATTGACGGGCTGGCCGCGGTCGCCGGCCTGGGCATGCGCGCAGGGACTCGCCAGCAGCAGGGCGGCGATGGCGGCGACGGACAGGGTGAAAGCGTACATCAGGGATTCCTTCGTCTGGAGGGGAAGCTCATCCGTACCTTTCCGGACAGCTTCATGTCGCCGAATACGTTGTCGGCCTCGAATCTGCTGGCATCGGCGCGGTTGAGTCCCTGGTCGATACGAACCGGGACATTGCTCGCGGCGCGTTGTTCCTGCGGCCATACCGTCAGGCTGGCCGATGCGAAATGCAAGGGGGGGTCTTCGGCGTCGGCGCCTTCGCGTTCGGCTTCGACATTGCCGCGAAAAACCACGACTTCGCCTTTGGAGCTGGCTTCGCCGCTGTCGGCGTCGATCCACAGCCGCCGGCCCTGCTTGAAAAGCTGTAGCCGTGGATGGTCGGACAAGGTCGCGTCGGTTTGCGGCAAATGGGTCAGGCGCGGGGAGTCGAGTGTGTAGCGCAGTTTGCCGTCGTCGTCGAAGCCCGCGATCCGGACGCCTTCGGCGATGAAGTCGGGCGCTTCATCATCGGCTTCGACGGCGGCTTCGGACTCGGGGGCGCGGGTCAGGTGTTCGAGCCAGACGGAACCGGCGGCGAGTAATGCTGCAATGATGACGGGGTAAAAGCGATAGGTCAGGTGCAAGGCCGGCATCAGATTACCTGCGCTTGCATCAAGTCATGGGTATTGAGTGCGCCTGCGAGCAGGCCCGCGCCGTCGACCACCACCAACTGGTTGATACGCAGCCGCTCCATGATTTCGGCGGCTTCGACCGCAAGCGCATCCGGGTCGATGGTATGCGGATCGCGGGTGAAGACTTCGGCCAGCTGTGCGGTACGCATATCGATGCCGCTCTCCAGCGCGCGGCGCAGGTCGCCATCGGTGAAAATACCTTCGAGTCTGCCGGAAGGCGTCACCGCCACCGTCATGCCCATGCCGCCGCGCGTCATGGCCAGCAAGGCTTCTCCCAGGGACGCTTCGCCGGCGACTGTCGGCACGCGCTCGCGCGGACGCATGACATCGCGCACGTGGGTCAGCAGACGCCGTCCGAGGCTGCCGCCCGGATGGGAGCGCGCGAAATCTTCCGCGCCGAAACCTCGCGCATCGAGCAGCGCCACAGCGAGTGCGTCCGACAAGGCCAGTTCCGCCGTGGTGCTGGCGGTGGGGGCGAGGTTGAGCGGGCAGGCTTCTTCGCTGACCGCGGCATCGAGGTGGACGTCGGCTTCGCGCGCGAGCGGGGAATCGGCATTGCCGGTCATGGCGATGAGCCGCGCGCCGCGCCGCTTGACTTGCGGAATGATGATGAGCAGCTCGCCGCTTGCGCCCGAATTCGAGATGGCGATGACGATGTCCTCGGCGGTAATCATGCCGAGATCGCCGTGCGCGGCTTCGGCGGCATGTACGAAATAGGCCGGGGTGCCGGTGCTTGCCAGGGTCGCCGCGAATTTGCGCGCAATGTGGCCCGACTTGCCGATACCGCTGACGACGACCCGGCCCCGGCACTGGAGGATCAGGGTGACGGCTCGCTCGAATGCTTCGCCGAGCCGCCCGGCGAGCGCGGTCACGGCGGCGGCTTCGATTTCGAGCACATGGCGACCGAGTCGAAGGGCGCGGGAAGCGACGGGTCGCGGCGGGGAGCAGGCGGTCATGCAGAAGACGAAAAGGCCAAGGATGGGCGCGATTGTATAGCAATCGTATGGCGGCGGCTTGTGCGAAGCGCCGTCCGCGACGGCATGAACGCATCTGCTTGTGTCCCGGCATAGCAGTCATGCGGGGGTTATTGAGCCCCGCTCCCGCCGAAAGGTCAGGCTCCCGGTTTTTTTGCCGCGCGGCTGCGGGCGACGATGGCGTTTGCCACGTCGCGGCGCAGGGCTTCCACGCCGGGGAGTTTGTTGGCGGCATAAACCAGCAAGGGGATGCCCGCTTCTTCAAAGGCAAGGCGTTTTTGTTTGTCGAGGCCGCGCAGGTCTTTTCCGGCGTCCGCGGGGTTGTCCAGTTCGACGGCGGCGGTGGGCAGGATGGCGGTGTCGCTTTTTTTACAGATCAGGAAGTCGACGGACAGCCGGGCGGTTTCGCTTTGGCTTTCCCAGTTGCTTGTGCCTTTCAGGACGAGGACGCGCGCGACGCTGACGTGGCTGAAGACGATCATTTTGGGGAAGGCTTCCGTCAGGGCGCTGTAGAGGCGGGTCGCTTCGGGGGAGAGCCAGGCGGGCCTGATCCGGAAAAGGCTGCTGGCGCTTCCCAGGCCGCCGGTCGCGGTTCCGGCCTGGCCCCGTTGCGCCTGGGCCGCCGAGAACCAGGCGGCTTCCCGCGCCCTGCGCCGGTCTTGCAGTTGTTTGCTCCTGACGAGCAGCAGGATCACGATCGCGCTGATTACGATGGTGAATACAATCATCATATCGAGAGCTTTCCTTTTTTTATCGAACGGCCATCCGGGCATGCCGCTGTCGCGCCGCGAGGGCCGGCAGGCGCATTATCGCAGATACGGATCATCGAGATGTTTACGTAAAGCGCCGAATATTGCCGTGGCGTTGTTCCGGAAGCGGTCGTCGAGCGCGCCGTCCATGCCGCGCAGCGCCAGACGCCAGGCGTCGTCGTCTTTTTCGGGATATTCGCCGCCGGTCCATTTTTTGTCCGCTTCGGCGCGCCCTTTGGCTTCGTCGTCGTAACGGGTGTATTCCCAGGCCGATTTCGGGAAGAAGCGCAAGGGTTGCGTCAATCCTTCGCAGTAGAGCGCCAGGAGTTTTTCGAGTTGGGCGCGGGCATCGGCGGGGGCCAGCGGGCGCAGGGCGAAATCGCCGTCGCGCGCCAGGCCGCGGGTCTGGCATGTCATGCCGGGGGGCGGGGCGGCGCAGAGCGTGAGGTGGTCGAGCCAGGCCGAGAGGTAGTCGCGCGCGCGGACTTCGTCGTAGCGGTGGCAGAGGTGTCCGTCGACGCGCAGCGTGCCGAAGGCGGCTTGCAGCGTCCAGGTTTCGCCGCCGAGGCTGAAGTCGAGTTTCACGGTGTGCACGGGCAGGCGGGGTTGCGTCCGGGCTGCGTTGACGCGCGCGGCGAATTCGCGCAGCGCGGCCAGTTCGCGGCGCAGCGCGACATCGCCCAGACTGCTCGCCGGATATTCGCCACCGGCGCGGGCGATGGCGAGGAGGGCATCGTCGCCGGGGTTTTCTTCGACGAGAAGGGCGGGCAGCAGACGTTCGGCGAGTGCCGTGCGGGCGAGCCTGTCGGGGATGAAGGGTTCGACATCGGAGAGTGTTTCGTCGCCGTTTCCGGGGAGATCGAGGCCCAACCGCTCGCGGAGCAGGAAGCGGCCGGGGTTGTTGAAGAAGCGTTTGATTTGGAGGAGGTCGACGCAGCGCCAGTCTCCGGGCGGCGGCGGAAGCGGGGCGGTGAAGAAGGGCGGCGCGGCGATGGCGCGCGTTGCGCCGTCTTCCGCGCGCTCCGCGTTTTCGCCGCCGGGACGCTCCGGTGCGGTCGCCGTCGCCGCCAGGGTTTGTTCCCGGCGCAGGCGCAGGGCGAGTGCTTCGGCGTATTCGCTCCGGAAGTTTTCCAGGCGCTTGTCTGCTTTGTCCGTTACGAAGTAGGCGGGGGAGAAGGCTTGCAGCGGGTGTTGGACGGTCAGTCTCGCGCGCGTTCCGGCGAGCGAGGCGGGCTGTTCCGGTTTTTCGGCGCAGGCGGCGGCGAGCGCGTCGAGCAATTCGTCGATCAGGACCGAAGGCGGCAATTCGGCATTGTCCCGGACGCTGCGGCCCACGCAGGACAGGTGCAGCGCGTCGCGCGCCGCAAGGACGACATCGAGAAAGAGGTTGCGTTCGTCGATGTGGCGCTGGCGGTCGCCTTTTTGCGGATGGGCGGCCATGAGGTCGAATTCGTCGGCGCGGGCGCGGCCTGGGAAGGCGTCGTAGTCGAGGCCGATGACGCATACGACGCGATAGGGCAGGCCGCGCAGGGCGGGCAGGGCGGAAAACGTCACCGCGCCGCCGGGGACGCCGCCGCGCACGCTTTCGCCGAGACGGGCTGCGAGGGCGAGATGGATGACATCGAGCGGGAGCGTGCGGGAGGCCGCGCCAAGGCCGGCTGCGATGTCGTCGGCAAGTGAGTTGATGGCTTCGCGCACATTGCGTATTTCTTCGGCGTGTTCGGCGGCTTCGCCCGTCAGGGCCGCCAATGCGTCCAGCAGGATGGCGCGCCAGCCTTCCGCATCGTGCGCTTGCAGCAGCCCGGCGCGCAGGCGTCCCAGGACGATAGCATAGCGCCAGAACGCGCCCAGCATCAATCCGGCGCTGCCTTGCGGCGCGTGCGCCGCGCCGACGCGCCCGGCGAAGGGCGCGCGTCCGGCGGCATCGCCCGCCGCCCAAGAGAGAAACAGGCGGTCGAGCCCGGTTTCCAGGGTGTGTTCGCCGTTGACGCCGTTGGCGCGGGCTTGTCCGGCATCCAGCCCCCAGCGGATGCCCGAGCCGTCCATCCAGGCGCGGACCTGCCCGAGTCCGGTTTCATCCAGGCCGAAATGCGCCGCGACCAGCGGGTGTTGCAGGAGATCGAAGATCCGGCTGGCGGGCGCTCGTCCGGCGGCCAGGGCCAGAAGCCAGTCGAGCGCCTGCGCGGCGGGGTTTTCTTCGGCGGCGCCCAGGCCGGTGATGCGCCATGGGATGCGGCGTTCCGGGGGAGCCGCGCCGAATACCGCTTCGATGAGCGGCGCGCAGGCGGCGAGGTCGGGCGTGAGCACGACGATTTCGTCGGGGCGGGGCGGTTTCGGCCCCTTGAAGATGCCGAGCAGGCGGTCGTGCAGCACTTCCAGTTCGCGCGTGCGTGAATGGCACAGGTGTACTTCGATGCTGCGGTCGTTGTCGTCGAGGCGGAGGCTGCCCGCTTCGAGTTCCCGCAGGTCGAGGATGGCGTTTTGTAATTGCGCCAGCAGATGACGGGCTGGATGCGGCGCGAAGGCGGTTTCTTCCAGCGCCGGGTGCTCGCCTTCATAGAGGGATTCGATATGGGTTTGTGTCTGCTTGCCCCAGGCCGCGAGCAGTTTGTTGCCGCCGTCGAGGAAAAGATCGCGCTGCCGCCGCGTCAGCCACGACAGGCGGCGCATGTCGACGATGTCGAACCAGTATTCGCGGCAGGGGTTTAGGACGTACAGGTGCACATCCATGACGCGCGCCAGGGTGCGCAGCGTTTCCAGATACAGCGGCGGCAGGGCCGGGAGGCCGAAGACATGAACCGAGGCTGGCAGCCCGGCGGTGGCGAGCCGGGCATCGTCCATTTGGGCGGCGCAGCGCAGGAACTGGATGAATGGCGAGGAAAGCGGCTCGTTTCCGTCATGGATCCGCCGCCATGATTCGGCTTGCCAGTCTTCGTCGGCGCGGTTGTCCGCCTTCGCCCCGGCGAGCGCGGTTTTCCCTTTGGCCCAGCGTTCGAGCCATGCGGGTCGGTAGCTGTGGTAATGCCCGAACAGATGCGCCAGCCGCTCGGCCAGTTCAAACCGTTTGCGCGCGTCCGCGCCTTCCAGGTAGCGCGCCAACCGTTCGTACTGCGCCGTCCAGGGTTCGCCGAGTGCGGCAAAGCAGCGCCAGGTCAGTGCGGACGGCGCATAAAGCAAGGTTTTCGGCGCTTCGACGATGCGACCGATCTGCCGCCACAGCCATTGCGGCAGATAGTCGAAGTCGATGCCGGCGCAGATGCCGCTGCGGTCCGCCATGGACAATTCGATGCGGCGGCGCAGCGCGCTGCCCGGCAGCACCACCTGGCTTCGCGCGAACGGGCCATGCCGGTCGCCGCTCAGGCGTGTGAGCAGGACATCGAGCAGGTTTTCGCAACGGTTGGAGAAGATGACCGAGAACATGGGCAGGCGAAATGGCGCTTCATCGGGGCCTTTGTGAATCCGGGGTGTTTCGCGCATTTTGCCTGGCTGGCGCGGCAGCCGGTTCCGCGATCACTCCATCGGCACGATGAGGACGACGCGGCGATTCTGGGCGCGGCCTTCCCGGGTGGCATTGTCATGCACCGGGTTGCCCGGGCCATACCCCCTGATGCTGATGTTGCGGTAAGGCAATCCGTTGCGGGCGATTTCGCGTGCGACCGCCCTGGCCCGGCGCAAGGATAGCTGCTGGTTGTAACGACTGTCGCCTGTGCTATCGGCGTGCCCTTCGACGACGATGTGATCGATGCCGGTTTTTTTCATTGTTCTTACGACGCGGGCGACGGTTGCGCGGTTTTTTTCGGAGAGCGCCGTTTCGTTTTTGCCGAAAAGAATGCGTCCGTCGAGATCGATGTTCCAGTTCTCGCCTTCTCTGTAAAAGCCGGTGTTGCGCAATGTTTCGATCTGGTCTTCGGTCAGGCCCGAGGGCGACTGGCAGCCGGAAAACAGCAGGCCCAGCAGCAAACCCCGGCATAGCGCCGTTGCCGGGCAGCGGTATGCGCCGGCGCGGAACAATGGAATAAAGCGATTCATATCAAAGTAATGAAAAAGAGGAGATCATGTTTCCTCCAGCGACACGTCCACGGAGGGATCGTACAAGCAGGCGCGACCGCGGCCAAGGCGTTTGGCCCGGTACATGGCATGATCCGCCGCGCGAAGCAGCGCGACCGAATCGTTTGCCTGATCCGGGAAAAGCGCCATGCCGATACTCAACCCCACCTCGATATCCACTCTTTCTATCAGCCGCAGCTTGCGCGCCGTTGCGGCGAGAATTTTGTTCGCCACGTGCCGGAGGTCGTCTTCGCTGCTGACCGGCGCGAGAAGAATTGCGAATTCGTCTCCGCCAAGCCGGGCCACGAGGTCGCTCTCGCGCACGGCGCCGCTCAGGCGATGACCGATGTTGACCAGCAGCGCATCCCCCGCCGCATGGCCGTAGCTGTCGTTGACTTCCTTGAAGTGGTCGTTGTCGATGTACAGGACGCCGATCTTGGATTGGGCCGCATGCGCTTTTTCAAGCGTCTTTTCCAGTTGCTCGTTGAAACAGGTTCGATTGGCAAGCCCGGTGAGGGGGTCGCGCATGGACATGCGCGACAGCGTACTGTTGAAGATTTCCAGTTGCGATTGCCGCAACTGGAGTTCGGCATTGCGTGCCTGGATTTCGCTGAACAGGGCGTTGAGATCTTGTCCGAGGCTGTTGAATTCGGCGATCTCGAACGACGGCAGGCGGCGAGTGAAATTGCGTTCGAGCCGCGCCGCGCGCGCCATGCTGGCGAGTGCGGCGAGTTCGGCGGCAAAGCGTTGCTCCATCCAGCGCGCCGGTAAGCGGGCCGCCAGCACCGCCAGGATCAGGCAGGTGATGAACACGACCAGCTTCTGGCGCAGGAAGCTTGCAAACACGGAACCGTCGCTCTTGATTTCGACGACGCCCAGATACTGCTCGTCACGGATGATGTCGATGCGCGTCGTGTCGTCGAAGAAAGCAATCCGGGCAATGGCGTCCGCCATGCGGTCGATGGAGCCGCCGCACAGATCGCCGATATGCGCGAACAGGCTGCCGTCGGCGGCGCGGATCGTTATGTCGCACAGATTTTCGCGGCGGATGATGTCATCGTCCTTCAAAATTTCGTTTGCCGCCTCGCGATCGCCGAACATGAGCGAGGCTACGACCGAATAGGAAACCGTCCGGGCGATGAGCATCATATTGTTTTCGTGCTGGGTGCGCAGGGCATGGAAAGACACCGTGGCGAACACCACGGCGCTGACGACCAGCGTCAGCGCCACCGGCCAGAAAATAATGCGACGAAGAACGCTGAACAGGGTTTTGCGAGCAGTTCTCACCTTATCGCCCCCGTCCGTGTCTCGACAGCCTCAGTATCTGCGGGCTGATTCGCAAGGGGCTGCGGGAAGTGGCGTCCAGGTTGGCGGCGAACTTCGCGCCGCCGCCTTTGGCGCCGCCGCCGGAAAGCAGGCAGAACATGCCGCCCATGGTACAGAACGCATTGCCTTCACCGATGGTCAGCACCGGCGTGTTGGTGAATGTTTTCAACAGGCGGCCTGTTTCATCGTTTGACATGACAGAGAAATAAACGACATCGCACGCGCTCGCAGCCTCGGGCGGCGTGTTGCGGACGACGATTGGCCGTCCGAGGTTGACAACCCTGGCGGACTCTCGGATCGCCGCCGCATAAGCGTTGTCTTTCGGAAGGCAGATGCGTAAGGATTCTTGTTCGCCAGGCCAGCGCGTATAGCTGATGATACCCCAAACTATCGTCACCACATCCGAAGGCTGCGTGGAAACAATATCGTCCGCCGTCCGTGCATTATCCATGGACGCGAAAGCCGCCAGCCCCAGCAGGGCCGACAGCAGGCAATGCAGCAATTTTCTTATGGATATTGGCATTATTGATGTTTTCATTTGGGGCGGCCGGGGATTGTCGCCGGGCGGATCATAATCCGATTGCATGACGACGACAGGCGGACGGCCTCAACATTCTCTATCATATCGAACGGGTTGCAGCAAAAAAAGTAGATTTTATACGAACCTATCCGATGCTAGAATGTCCCGCTTGCGGGATTGGGCTACTTTTTCGGAATCGCGTCTCCAGGTTGTTCATCCGGCGCGGTTTTTTCGATGAAAACCGATTCCGGTTGGAAACCTCTCCCTTCAGGGGGATAGTCATGCGCGGCGGGATTGTTCCCCCTTCCGCAGGACGTTGCCCGTTTACGGGTGTGGATTGAAACCTCTTTATGTCATAAAGGTTCCGGTATGTCGCTGCTTCGTTTATCTTCCGTTCTTGTCTTGGTCTCGGCCATTGCGCCGCTTGCCGGCTGTGAGCAGGAAAACACGGTCGATCCCGAAGAATCCGCCGCGCTCACGAGACCGGTGGCGCAATTCGAGTTCCAGGGCGCATCCAACGATACGTCCAGCGGCGCGTCCGGCGCGGTTTCTTCCGGCAATCGCACGGGCGAAGAAGTCTACAAAACCATTTGTACGACATGTCACGCCACCGCCGTGGGAGGCGCGCCCAAGACGGGAGATGCCGACGCTTGGGCGCCGCGCATTGCCACGGGCTACGATACGCTCGTGCAATCGGTCGTCAACGGCAAGGGCGCCATGGCGCCCAGGGGCGGCTCGACCGACCTGGCCGATGCCGAGATCGGCCGGGCCGTGGCCTGGCTGGCCAACCAAGCGGGCGCGCAGTTTACCGAACCGCCGGTCGAATAGAAATAGATATCGATCCGGACCGAAAGCATCCAATGCAGGCGACCTGCCCCCTCGGGATGTACCGCCAACAGTAGAGTTTCGTACAAAGACTATCCTGGTCATCCTCTCTTATCGCGGGCTGTCCGGCATTTCCGGTAAATCTTCCCGCCGCAACAGAAAAACGCCGTCCTCGCCGCTCCGGGTCGACAACCACGTGAAAGGCAGCCCCGGAAAAGCATTTTCGACCCGATGACGGCTGTGCCCGATTTCGACCGCGAGAAGCCCTCCCGGATAGAGATGCTTTGCCGCGCCGGCGAGCAGGCGGCGCACCGCGTCGAGGCCATCGTCTCCCGCAGCCAGCGCCAGCGCCGGTTCGTGCAGGTATTCGGGGGGCAAATTCGCCATCGCTTCAGCGGTAACGTAAGGCGGGTTGCAAACGATCAGTTCAAACAACTGTCCGTCGAGGGCATCGAACAGGTCGCCTTGCAGGAGTTCGATGCGCTCGCCGAGGCCGTAATCGTCGACATTCCTTTGCGCAACCGCGAGCGCCTCGGGCGAGAGATCGGCGGCGAGGATGTCGGCGTTGGGGAAAGCGTCGGCCATCGCTACCGCGAGGCAACCCGAGCCGGTGCACAGGTCGAGTGCGCGGGTGACGGTTTCCGGGTCTTCGATCCAGGGGGCGAAACGCCCTTCGAGCAATTCGGCGAAGTAGGAGCGCGGCACGATCACCCGCTCATCGACGTAAAAGCGGTAATCCCCAAGCCAGGCTTCGTTGACGAGGTAGGCGGTGGGGATGCGTTCGGCGGCGCGGTACTCGATGTTCTTGTACAGGATCAGGCGTTCGTCGTCCGGGAGACAGGCATCGAGAAAAGGGTCGAGCCGGTCGAGCGGCAACGCCAGCGTGGCGAGGATCAGCCACACAGCCTCGTCGTAGGTGTTGTCGACGCCATGGCCGCAATGGATGCCGGCGCGGTTGAAACGACTGACCGCGTGGCGCAGCCAGTCGCGCACGGTAATGAGTTCGGGAGGCGGTTCGTTCGCTTGTCCGGCTTCGTCTTCATGCCCGCCGCAATCGCAGCCTTGCCGGGGCGGATGTTTTTCAGTGTTCATGTGCGGATTCTCCGGCCAGAAGCCGATTCAGGACGCGCCGGTAAACGTCGGCCAGCGCGGCAAGGGATTCGACGGCGATGCATTCGTCGATTTGGTGGATGGTGGCATTGATCGGCCCGAATTCGGCCACCTCGCCGCAAATGTCCGCGATGAAGCGTCCATCCGAGGTGCCGCCGTCGGTCGATAATGCGGGTTCGATGCCGGTCGCGGCGCGGATTGCCGCCGCCAGCGCCGCGAGCAGGGGGCCGCGCCCAGTGTGGAAAGGTTTGCCCGAAAGCTGCCAGTCGATTTCGTAATCGAGTCCATGACGCTGGAAAATCGCTTCGCTGCGGGTCTTGAGATCATCGACGCCGGAAACCGGGGCGAAACGGAAGTTGAACAGGACTTCGCATTCGCCGGGGATGACGTTGTTGGCGCCCGTCCCGGCGTGGATATTGGAAACCTGGCAGGAGGTGGGCGGAAAGAACTCGTCGCCTTCGTCCCAGGCGGTGGCGACGAGTTCGGCCAGCGCGGGCGCCAGGGCGTGGACCGGATTGCGGGCGCGCTGCGGATAGGCGACGTGCCCCTGTTGGCCGCGCACGTTCAGCGTCGCCGATAGCGAGCCGCGCCGTCCATTCTTGATGGCGTCGCCGAAACGCGCGCCGGAAGTCGGCTCGCCGACGATGCAGTAATCCAGCCGTTCGCCGCGCGCGCGCAGCGTTTCGACGACTTTCGCCGTGCCATCGACGGCAGCGCCTTCCTCGTCGGATGTCAGCAGCACGGCAATGCTACCAGCATGATCCGGATGCGCGGCGACGAAAGCCTCGATTGCGGTGACGAAGGCGGCCAGCGAAGACTTCATGTCCGCCGCGCCGCGTCCATAAAGGTGGCCGTCCCGAATTTCCGGCGCGAAAGGCGGGCTTCGCCAGGCGCTTTCCGGCCCGCAGGGCACCACGTCGACATGCCCGGCGAAGCAGACGACGGGGCTTTCACCGCCGCGCCGCGCCCACAGGTTGCGTACTTTGCCGAAATCGAAACGCTCTAGGCGGAAACCGAGCGGCGCGAGACGGCCGGCAAGCAGTTCGAGACAACCGCCATCCTCCGGGGTGAGCGAGGGCCGCGCGATCAAGTCGGCGGCCAGCGCCAGGGCGGGATTGCCGGAAAATGCCGATATGCTCATCATGCCTCGCGCGCCGCGCCTCAATTATCCTTGTCGAGAACGAAATCCTGGAACGACGCGGACTGCTGCTGTTCCGGGTCGGACATGACAGGCATGTCCTCGTCGGCGTTCTTCTTGCGCAAGACAGCCGCGCCGCCATTGTTGATGAGCCAGTGCAGATTGGTGGGCGAGTCGGCGCTGGCGAGCGCCTCTTCGAGCGAGATGCGTTCCTCGTGGTAGAGGCGGTACAGGTCTTGCTCGAAAGTCCGCGAACCGGGGGCGAGGCTTTGTTCCATCGCCTCTTTGATGCTCCCGATCGCGCCCGCCTGGATGAGATCGGCGATATGGCGGGTATTCAGCAGGATTTCCACCGCGGGAATGCGTTGCCCGCCGTGCCCCGCGACCAGCCGTTGCGAGATGATGGCGCGCAGCGCCACCGACAGGTCGAGATAGAGCAGTTGCCGGTTTTCGAGCGGAAAGAAATTCACGATCCGGTTCAGGGCGTGATAGGCATTGTTGGCGTGCAGCGTCGCCAGGCAAAGATGGCCGGTTTGCGAATACGCCAGCGCCGCCTGCATGGTTTCGCGGTCGCGGATTTCTCCGATCAGGATGCAATCCGGCGCTTGCCGCATCGCATTGCGCAGGGCGTTGTTCCAGCTATGGGTGTCGATGCCGACCTCGCGCTGGTTGACGATGGATTTGCTGTGCCGGAAAAGAAACTCGATCGGGTCTTCGACCGTGAGCACGTGCCCGGTGCGGTTGCGGATACGGTGATCCACCATCGCCGCCAGCGTCGTCGACTTGCCCGCCCCGGTCGCCCCGACGACCAGCGCCAGACCGCGCGTTTCCATGACCAGTTCATTGAGAATCGGCGGCAGCCCCAGAGATTCGGTGTCCGGAATGACGCTCTGGATGAAACGCATGACGACCGCCACCGAGTTGCGCTGCCAGAACACATTGATGCGGAAATTGCCGAGATCGTGCCGCCCGAAGGAGAGATTGAGTTCGCGGTCGCGCTCGAAACACTCGATCTGTTCGGGCGTCATCATCTCGTAGGCCATCTTCTGTATCACGTCGGGCTGCATGATCCATTGATTGACCGGCGTGGAGACCCCTTGGATCTTGATGTGGATCGGCGCACCGGCAGTGATGAAAATATCCGATGCCTGCTTCTCGGCCATGAGCGAGAACAGCTTGTCAAAAACCACGAACTTTCCTCCCCTCCGGACGACCGAACGCGGAATCAGGTGCGCAGCAAATCGTTGATCGAAGTTTTCTCCCGCGTCCGGGCGTCCACCTTCTTCACGATCACGGCGCAGTACAAACTGTATTGTCCGTCGCCGGAAGGCAGGGAACCCGGCACTACTACCGATCCCGCCGGTACGCGGCCATAGTGGACACGTCCGCTTTCGCGGTCGTAGATTTTCGTGCTCCGGCCGAGATATACCCCCATCGAAAGCACCGAGTTCTCCTCCACGATCACGCCTTCGACCACCTCGGAGCGCGCGCCGATGAATACGTTGTCCTCGATGATCACCGGCCCGGCCTGCACCGGTTCGAGCACGCCGCCGATACCGACGCCGCCGGAAAGATGAACGTTCCGGCCAATCTGCGCGCAGGAGCCGACGGTCGCCCAGGTATCGACCATCGTCCCCTCGTCGATCCGCGCGCCGATGTTTACATAAGAAGGCATCAGCACCACATTCCTGCCGATGAAGCTCCCTCGCCGCGCCACGGCGGGCGGCACCACACGGAAACCGGCGTCGCGGAACCGCTCCGGCGTGTAATCGCCGAATTTGGTGGGCACTTTATCGAAAAATCCGAGGCCGCCCGCGCCGGACGGCTCGTTGTCGCGCAGACGGAACGATATCAGCACCGCCTTCTTGATCCATTGGTTGACGACCCATCGCCCGTCCTTCTTCTCGGCCACGCGCAAGGCGCCCGCGTCGAGTCCGGCGATGACGGCTTCCACCGCTTCGCGCACCTCGGCGGGCGCGGCCTGCGGCGACAGGCTGGCGCGATTCTCGAAAGCATCGTCGATGATCTTCTGGATGTCTTGCATGGATGTTCCTTGGGGAAAAACAAAGGTTGAAGTGCTTGACGAAAAGCCGCGATACGTCCGGCGTTCCCGGGCGGGCGAAACGGCAAACGGGCGGGGTTCGCCCTCTTTCCGATGCATCGCCGAAACCCCGGCCCGAAGGACGGGGTTCAAACCGGCGTCAGTTTACGATGAAACGGCCAAATCGCCGCAAGAGCGATTTGGCCGTTTTCGGCAAAGCCGGAACGCGGCATGGAATCGGTCAGTCCTTCCCGTGCCGCCTTCCTTTTCCATCGCCGCGATGCTGGCCGCCCGCATGCCGGGGCGAGAGGAATTTGCCGACTTCGGCATCGAACACCGTTTTCTGGGCATCGCTCAATTTGCCATAAAACGCCTCGACATCCTTGCGCATCTCGGCCAGAAGGCGCGCATGCTGTTTGCTCGCATCTTCCGCGCGTTGCAGCTTTTCGAGCGCGGTCTTTGGCCACCCAGCCTTGTGCAAGGCTTCCATATCCTTCAGCGCGGTTTCAGTGCGGGCCATGGACGCCTTCTTGAAACCGGCCCATGCCGGTTTCTGTTCCGGCGTCAGCGCCAGCGCCAGTTCGAGACGCGCCAACTGCTGTTCGGCATACTGCGCGAAATGCTCCTTCATCTGCCCGGGCGCGCCATAAGCGCCGCCCGGGCATCCGCCGGGGCCGCCACGATCCCAGTCCGCCACAGCCGTTCCAGCGAACAGGGCGGAAGCCGTCAACGCGGCGGCAAGCGAAGTCTTGATCCAGGTTTTCATGTGTCCGTCTCCTTTCTGTCAGTCGTCAGTCGATACCGCCCGCCGTTTCGGGCGATGGGCGCATTTAACGCCATCGGCGCACGAATGGCGTGTCCGCGAGGCATCGTTTTGAAGCACGATGTCTCAAACGTCCGCCTGGATACACAAGGATACAAATCCTCCTTGCAGCCGCCTAAGATGCACGCTGTACAAGGCCATGGAGGACCGCTCATGTCCAATCAGGATCACATTCTCATCGTCGACGACGACCGCGATATTCGCACCCTGCTTGCCGGCTACCTTGAAAAACAGGGTTTGCGCTGTACCACCGCCGCAGACGGACGCGAAATGCGCGCCGCGCTGGAGGCACACCACATCGACCTCATCGTGCTCGACATCATGATGCCCGGCGAAGACGGCCTGACCCTGTGCCGCAACCTGCGCGCCGGCAACGCCGACAACGCCAACACGCCCGTCCTGATGCTCACCGCGCGCGGCGAAGACATGGATCGCATCATCGGCCTCGAAATGGGCGCCGACGACTATCTGCCGAAACCTTTCGTCCCCCGCGAGCTGTACGCCCGCGTCCGCGCCATCCTGCGCCGCGCCCGCGCCCTGCCCCCCAATCTGGCCGCCCCCGGCGCGAAGCCGCGCGAACTCTGTTTCGCCCATTGGCGGCTCGACACCATCGCCCGCCACCTCATCGGCGGCGACGGCGCCATCGTCGCCCTGTCGGGAGCCGAATTTCGCATGCTCAACGTCTTTCTCGCCCACGCGCAACGTGTATTGTCGCGCGACCAGTTGATGGAACTCACCCAGGGGCGCGAAGCCGATGTCTTCGACCGCTCCATCGACCTGCTGGTGAGCCGCCTGCGCCAGCGCCTCGGCGACAACGCCCGCGAACCCGCGATCATCAAGACGGTGCGCAACGAAGGCTATGTCCTGGCCTGCGAAGTCACCCCTGCGGGAACCGCGCCGTGAAATTCATCTGGCCGCGCAGTCTGTTTTCCCGCCTGATGCTGCTCTGGCTGCTCGGCATCTTCCTGGTGCTGGCCATCAGCGTCGCCATTTTCACCAAAGAGCGCGGGCACCTCGTTTTCAAGGGCATCGCGCAGGAAATCGCCTCCAGCGCCGACATCCTCGATCCGCTCGCGCCGGAAGAACGCAACCGCTCGCTTGGCCAGCACGACCGCATGCGCCTGCGCCTGTTGCCCGCACTGCCCGAAAACGTCCAGATATTCCCCGACGACCATCCCTTGCTGCCGGACCTGCGGGAAGCCATGCCCGACCGTCATCCCATCCTGTACATCCAGCGCCGCCACAACGACAACCGCTCCCTCGAATACATACCGGTCGTGGCCGCCGTCCGCTTGGCCGACGGAACACTCCTCACCGCCCGCCTGCCCGGCAAATACCCGGCTCCCTTCCACCGCGCCCTGCACGATTCCGTATTGAGCGCGCTCCTTGCCCTCATCGTCGGCGTCGGCATCCTCACTTGGGTTTGCGTGCGCATCGCCACCCGGCCGCTTTCCCGGCTGGCCGCCGCCGCCCGCGCGCTCGGCGAAAACCCGGAGCGGGCGCCGCTCGAACCCAGCGGCCCCGTCGAGGTCGTGCAAGCCACGGAAGCCTTCAACCAGATGCAACAACGCATCGCCGCGCACATGCACGAGCGCACCCGCCTCCTCGCCGCCATCTCGCACGACCTGCAAACTCCGATCACCCGCCTGCGCCTGCGCGCCGAAATGGTCGACAGCGAAGACCTCAAGGCGCGTATACAGGCCGATCTCGACGCCATGCAAAGCCTGATCCGCGAAGGGCTGGATTACGCCCGCAGCATGGAAGCCAGCGCCCCTCCCCAGCCGATAGATATCGCCGCCCTGCTCGCCGCGCTTTGCGGCGACGCCGCCGACATGGGCTGGAAAGTCTCCGTGACCGGAGAAACGGCAGCGCCTTTCATGGGGCAGCCCCTCGCGCTGCGCCGCGCGTTGTGGAACTTGATCGAAAACGGCGTGAAATTCGGCGTGACCGTCGAGATCGACATCGCCGAAACGCCGGAAGCGCACCGTATCGTCATCCGCGACCATGGCCCCGGACTGCCCGCCGAAGAAAGGGAACGCGTCTTCGAGCCTTTCTACCGTACCGAAACATCGCGCAACCGCGAAACCGGCGGCACCGGGCTGGGACTGGCGATCACCCGCAACCTGCTCAACGTCCAGCGCGGCAGCGTGACCCTGGACAACCACCCCGA
>JAISCE010000031.1 GCA_031265765.1 Azoarcus sp. | reverse complement strand
TGGTGGCGTACTCAAATTCAGAAAAACTTGTCTGCATCTCAATGCTCCATCCAATGTATGGCATGAGCATTATAAACTATTGGCGCAGTTCGTGGGGAATTTAATCAGCAGTTCCTTAGTGCCAACTTGGTCCCGACCTGGCGCCGTCTTGGTTTCGGCTTCGGCCTCCACCTGCGGCAGGCGCGATCTTTCTCGGCGGTGGATTTCTTGAATTCGAGGGCGGCGGATTCGCCGGAGGCGAGCCAAAAGGTAAGGAGCGATGCAGTCATGCAGCCAAAGCCTCCCGCGCCTGCTCACGCTTTGACCATGGCACAGGCTCCAACTCATAATTTCTCAACGCATCCATTACTGATGGCGAGATGGTTGAAACACTGTCGTTTAGAATGGCATACAAGCACGATTCGGCGGATCGCGTTTCACGCGTATCCAACCACTTGAAGACGAGCGCCTCTGCAACATCTTTCTTCGGATTGCTTATGGCTTGAACAATTCGTTCGGGTTCTTTTTTTGAGCGAGGAATAACGAAATCGAACATGTGGTCATAACCGCTCTTGCCAGTGAACTTGACCTTCGGTGTGTATCGAATGTTGGCAAGGTCAAGCCATCCCGTCACATCTTCATAGAAAAGACTGGCGACATAGGGCGATGCCAGGTAGAAAAGGTCGTTCACCGCCAGCATCGCCTGAACAAGGTTGTGCTTTTTCAAGGAGAAATTGTCGGGCGTCGCCTTCAGCAACAGTTGTTCGCCATCAAGCTGAACGCCGAAGCCAGCCAATGTCATTTTCAGCAATTCTTGCCGCTTCGGGCTATCGAGAGCACAGCCCGAATCAATCAGATCGTTGATGATGTATCCATCATCCGTGAGCACATATCCATTGCCCTTCCGGCGAATGTAGAGTTGCAAACAATCGTTGTGACGATCCAAGTGCGGTGTCGTCACTTGCACCCAATCCTCGCCAATCTGCCGGAGAACAGTTTTATCCTTGAGCCACCGGTTATAGTCGTCAAGCAATTTCCTGATCTCGTCCATTGCAATCATGGAAATAGCTCCCTATCGATGATGGGTTTACTGACGATGATGCAATAGTCCATGAAAGCGTCCAGCAACTGGATGCTGTCCTGGATACCCTGAAAAACCTCCGGCAATGGCCTTGCCCACTTGTCGCCGTAGCCTTCACGATATAGATGCAAATGCGGGCTGGCGATTTCCTCGCCGTCAGGATTCCGATGGGGCGCACCGCCGATATCAAGCCGCGCTAACACAACTGCCTTTCGCGCGCGGGTCTGGAAGGTATTTTTCTCCAGCAATATTCGGCCTCGTGTGATGTCCAGATTGAACTCCTCGCGCTTGTCCGCAGAGTGCAGAATGAGACGCAAAGAACCGCCCAGTCCCGGAAAAGTAAACCGGTCTGTTCCCAAGAAATGCTTTTCCATCGCCAGCAAGACGTCGGCTTCGTGTTGCGTCAATTCAAGTGTCATGGGTGTTCCTCATGTTGTTCTCTATTCCTTACCCGCAGCCGTCCAGAAATCAGATGCGGCAGCAGAGTGTCTCGCAGGGTGGCGAGGGTGGCGGCTTGCTGGCTGTTAGCACGAATACGTTCGAGCAACGGATTTGTGAGTTTGCTGAAGTCCGCGATTGTTTCGTCCGTCGGCAAGTATGTGGTGATTTGCTTGAAGCTGTCGCGGGTAATAGTGTCGAAGACCGCACCGTGAGCAATGCGTTGCAGGTGCTCGACGAGGCGTAGCGTGGAGAAATAGACGAAGACTTCGCCGCTTTGCTGCTTGGGGCGCAGCGCATAACACGATTGATTCATCGCCATCGGTACGCCAGTGAGTGCGACTTTGCCCACCGTGCCGCGCGCCGAAATGATAACGGTCATTTCCGGCAGCAGCTTGGCCGAGCAGTTGTTCAAGCCAAGTTCGGTGATTTTCTTTTCGGTGTCGAGCACAAACACCTGCCCGTTCGCAGGCGCATCCGCCACGGAAAACCACGGAATATCGCCGTCCCAGTATTCTGCGACGGAAGTTTTGGGTGTGCCGCCACCGAGGATTTCGATGGCTTCATCGAAAGAACCAACCCGCCATCCTTTCGGAATATGTAGGGGCGACGCATGCGTCGCCCCTACAATGTTTTCCGCCGCGATGCCGTCAAAATCCACAAACCACGACTTGAACAGCGCGGCGGCGATGGCTTCCAGCGTGGCGTTGGTCTGGCGCAGGTTGTCGATGCGGTCGTCGAGTGCGCCGAGGATTTCGGCGATGGCTTCCTGAACATTACTCGGAGGTAACGGAATTTTCAGTTCGGCGAGTGTTTTGCCAGTCAGATGCTTGATTGTCGTGCCTGTAAAGTATGGCTCAAGCTGCCCGGTGCGACCTGCTAACATGAACCAATAGAACAAATAGTAGCTGCTTAAACCGGCTTTGGTGCGCACACGATGTAATGCTTTCTGAATTTTCATGCCAGGAAGTTCTTCCCGCCAAATTGCACACCGTCCGGGTTCACCACCTTCACAAATAATAAGGTCGTCATAACGTATGCCGTAGCGATCAGCTTCATGCGGCTCAAATTTCATCTGTGCCAAATCTGCAAGGTCAAATTGACCCCAGCGTACATTGCTATTCCCAAGGTAAGGTTGGAGCGTCCCCTTGTTTTTTTTGGCATCAAGCATCTTGCCAAGGCTTGAATCAATGTAATTACCCAAGCGGACGGAAGGCCACTCAGCCGCCATACCCGCCTTCTGCACCCTTACCTTGTCCCGCTCGACGATTTTGCGGAACGATTCGCTGGTGGAAGCCCAATCCACCACATCCACCTTCCACGGCAGATCGGATTCCGAAAAATCGTCAGACAGGGATGCGCTGACCTCCAACGGCAAGGGCCGATTCGTGATGATGGCAAGATCGAGGTCGGAATATTGCTTGGCCGTCCATTTCGCGCGCGAACCGAAGGCCCAGACTTCGTATTGCGGCACGTGCTTGCGCAGGATGTCCCGCACGATCTGCCAGTGGTCGGGGCGGATGTCGATGTTTGGAATGGACATGGCCTTGCTTGTCATTCCTGTTTCTCATTCAGGCGTTTTTGCAGGTAGATGGCTTCTTCCAGAAATCCGGGAATACCTGCCACGACTTTCAGTGCGACATCTTCATTGTAGGTATGGCTGGTTTTGGCCCGCATGTCGCGGTAGTCCTTCCACTTCGGCCAATCGCCCAAAAGCAGGCCGCGCTCGTTGCCTGTGCGGATCAAGTCCTGAAAACTCATGCCATCGAATTCGGCGGGGCTGGATGATGTCATCTCCAGAAAGCGTTTGAGCATTTTATGGCTGATTTCGTAGGTGAACTCGAAACGCTGGATCAGGCCATCGCGGATTTGCGTATCCGTGATGTCCCGCCGGTAACGTTCCCAACCTTCCCGTAGTCGGGAAGTGGCATTGCCCAGCGGGATCAGATCGAGTTTTTCACTGCTCATGTGTTTCCCCTTTCTCGACAAATCGAATAACCAAGTCCCGTCAGCTTTTCGCGGATGACCGCGTCCAGTTCCGCGCCGCGCTGCATCTGTTCGGACAACTGCGTGGTCAACCGTTGCATCTTGTCCGCGAACGCCTCGTCGTCCTCTTCCTGCGCTTCCGCACCGACATAGCGGCCCGGCGTCAGCACGTGACCGTGTTTGCGGATGTCTTCCAGCGCGGCGGATTTACAGAAGCCGGGAATGTCCTTGTATTCGCTCGCGTCGGCTTCACCGCGCCATGCATGGTAGGCGGCGGCGATCCTGCCGATTTCCTCGTCGGTCAGTTCGCGTCGCGTCCTATCCATCAGCACGCCCAGTTTGCGCGCGTCGATGAACAGCACTTCGCCCCGGCGGTCGCGCAGCTTCGTTTTCTTCACCAGCCCATTGCTGCGATCCTTCGCCAGAATCCACAGACAGGCCGGAATCTGCGTGGAATAGAACAACTGGCCGGGTAGCGCCACCATGCAGTCCACGACGCCCGCCTCGATCATCGCCTTGCGGATGTCGCCTTCGCCGCTTTGCTGCGAACTCATCGAGCCGTTGGCGAGCACAACGCCCGCGAAGCCGTGGGACGCGAGGTGGTGGACGATGTGCTGCAACCATGCGTAGTTGGCGTTGCCCACCGGTGGCGCGCCAAAGGCCCAGCGCACGTCCTCGCGTAGCCGCTCGCCGCCCCAGTCCGAAATGTTGAACGGCGGGTTGGCGAGGATGAAGTCGGCTTTCAGGTCGCGCAGTTCGTCCTTGTGGAAGCTGCCCTCGTTGTTCCACTTGATGTCGCTGTCTATGCCGCGCACGGCGAGGTTCATCTTCGCCAGTCGCCACGTCGTGTAGTTGCTCTCCTGCCCGTAGATGGCAATGTCGCCGATGCGCCCGCCGTGTTCGGCGACGAATTTTTCGCTCTGCACGAACATCCCGCCGCTGCCGCAGCAGGGGTCATAGACGCGGCCATTGAACGGTTCCAGTATCTCGACCAGCGTCCGCACCACGGAGCGTGGCGTGTAAAACTCGCCGCCGCGCTTGCCTTCCGCGCCAGCGAACTGGCCGAGGAAGTATTCATAGACGCGGCCGAGCACGTCCTTCGATTTGTCGTTGTCTTCGTTCAGGGCGATGCCGGAAATCAGGTCGATCAACTCACCCAGCATGATCTTGTTGAGCGCGGGGCGGGCGTAGTCCTTGGGCAGCATGCCCTTCAGGGATGCGTTATCCTTCTCGATGGCGCGCATGGCGTCGTCAATGAGCATGCCGATATTG
Organism: Azoarcus sp.; assembly: GCA_031265765.1. GTDB lineage: Bacteria > Pseudomonadota > Gammaproteobacteria > Burkholderiales > Rhodocyclaceae > WRNU01. The sequence continues at coordinate 4,875 of JAISCE010000031.1, read as the reverse complement.
CTTTGCTTCGCATTGGCTTGGAGGTGTGACCAGCGCGCCTCTTTCGGCACCCAAAAGATGTTGTCTGCGAGGTATTCGTCCTTGTCTTCGGCGGCAACGGCATCCTCGGCCAGTAGTTGCGCATGGCGAGACTCGAAGGCGTCGGAGATGTATTTCAGGAAGATCAGGCCCAGCGCGACGTGTTTGTAGTCGCTGGGTTCCATGTTGCCGCGCAGCTTGTCGGCGGCCTTGAACAATTCCGCCTCGAAGCCGAGATTGCCGCCGTTGTTGTCGTTTTGTGCCATCGTGTCCTGTCCTATGGGCTCGCCGGGCCGTTCGGCGCGACCGGGAATTCCGTCGCCAGCGCCACCGGCGCGATCGCCTTGCGCGTCAACGCCGCGATGACGCGCGCGGCGGTTGTCGGGCGCTTGCCCGACAGGACCAGATCATCCACCGCGCCCAAAAGGCCGCGAAAGATGAAGATCGCGGTTACATGCGGATCGTCAACGCGCCAAACGCCTTGCGCATGCCCCTTGCGCAGCAGCGCGGTGAGGTCCTGGAAGGACTTCTCGTCGGCGACCGTCCATCGCAATGGGGCGCTGCCAAATACCACGTCGTGCAGCGGGTCCATTTTGAGGTAGCTATCGCAAGCCGCCTTGATCCAGGTATCGAGAACAAGCCAAAGGTCGTCGGGCGGGCATTTTGCCAGTGCCGCGTTGACGCGCTTCTCGAAGTCGGCGATCACCTGCTTGCGCAGGACATCGAGCAAGGCGGCCTTGGATTCGTAGTGATGATAGAAAGCGCCCTTCGCCATATCGGCGTGCAGGACGATGTCGTCGACCGTCGTCGCGTCGACGCCTTTTTCCATAAACAGCGCCGCCGCCGCGTCCATCAGCTTTCGCGCACTGCGCAATCCTCGCGCTTGAGATTTGCGCGCCGGCGCCGAAGAAGTCCTGGATGCCGCATAGGGTTTGCTCGTGGCTGTCAAGTCGGTTCCTCAATGGCTCGGGAGGCATGGGCCTGTTGTCATTCGCAGTCATGGCGATGCCCATATGCTCAAGGGACTGCACATCGTCCAGTTTACCTCTGGAAGCACGGATTCTTTGTCTCCTGACTGAAAACAGACTGTAAGTCGGCTATAATCTGCCATAAGCCGACTAACGGTCTGTTTTATCCGGTCGGAGTGAATCATGATTGAACAGTCGTCCGGTTGCGTCCATGCCGCATCGAGCAAGCGGGGGCCGTGGAAAGCCATTATCGTAGCCATCGTGCTCATCGCCGCCGTCGTCGCTCTGTTGTGGTTCTGGCGCATTGGCAGAGGCGGCGGGCCGGGGTGGCAGCAGCCGGGCGCCATCGACGTGGTGGCGATGCGGGTGGTCGCCGAGCCGGCGCCGGTTCGCCTGGAGGCTCTGGGCGAAGTGCGCGCGGTGCGTCAGGTGACGCTGTCCAGCGAGGTCGGCGGACGTGTCGCGGTCATTTCGTTCGAGCCGGGCCGGCGCGTCAAGGTGGGCGCCGTGCTGGTTCGACTCGACGACGCCGTCGAGCAGGCCGATCTGGCCGCCGCCCGCGCCGGCGCTGTGTTCGCGCGCCAACAGTTGGCGCGCGCGACGGAACTGGCCGCCATCGGCGCAAGTTCGCGCGAAGTGCTGCAACAGCGCGAGGCCGAGCGCGATCGGAGCGCGGCGGCGGTGCGGCAACTGGAAGCGCGTATCGGCCAGAAGCGCATCCGCGCGCCGTTCGACGGCGAACTGGGTCTGCGCTGGGTGGATCTGGGGCAGTATGTCAATGCCGGCGAGCGCGCCGTGACGCTGACCGACCTGGACACGCTCTACGTCAACTTCGACGTGCCGCAGCAAGCGTTGGCGCGTCTGGAAACGGGACAGACCGTCGAGGTGCGGAGCGACGCGCCGGAGACCGCGATACTCAAAGCGCGCATCAGCGCCATCGAGCCGCAGGTCGGCCGCGATACGCGCAACGTTACGGTGCAGGCGACGCTGAAGAACGAGAGGCGCGCGTTGCGCCCCGGCATGTACGTGACCGCCGCCGTGGTGCTGCCGCCCGAACCCGACGCGCTGTTGCTGCCAGCCGCGGCCATCATGACCTCCGCTTCCGGCGATGCCGTCGCCGTGGTGCGCGAACTCTCCGCCGACCAGACTGGCCGAGCCGAGATCGTGCCGGTGACGACCGGCCGGCGTCTGGGCGACCGGGTGCTTGTCACCCGAGGTTTACAGGCCGGCGACGTCGTAATCACCGAGGGCCAGGTGCGGCTGCGGCCGGACGTGGCGGTGCGCGTGGTGGATAAGGCCACGCAGCCGGGGGATGAGCGATGAAATTCACCGACCTGTTCATCCGGCGACCGATTCTGTCGTTGTCGATCAGCCTGTTGATTCTGCTGACCGGCGTGGCTTCGCTCTTTTCGCTGCCGGTGCGCCAGTATCCGAAGATGGAGAGCGCGACCATCGTCGTGACCACGCTTTTCCCCGGCGCGACTCAGGACGTCATGCAGGGCTTCGTCACCACGCCGATCGCCCAATCCATCGCCGGCGCCAACGGCATCGAGTACCTCACGTCGACCTCCACCCTCGGGCGCAGCGAGATCAAGGCCAAGCTGGCGCTCAACGCCGACGCCGACCGCGCCATGACCGAGGTGCTGAGCAAGGTTCAGCAGGTGAAATACCTGCTTCCGGAAGGCGCTTACGATCCGGCGATCGAGAAGATCACAGACGGCGTCTCGGCGGTGCAATATCTGTCGTTCGTGAGCGACCGGCAGAGCATTCCCGAAATCACCGACTTCATTACCCGCGTGGCGAAACCGCTGATCACCTCGGTGCCGGGCGTGGCCTCGGTCGACGTGTACGGCGGGCAGACCTTCGCCATGCGGTTGTGGGTCGATCCGCTCAAGCTCTCCGCACGCGGCCTTACCGCGACGGATCTCACCGATGCCCTGCGCGCCAACAACGTGCAGGCCGCCCCCGGCGCGCTGCGCGGAGAGGACACGCTGACGCCGATCACCGCGGCCACCGACGTGCGCAGCGCGCAGGCGTTCCGCGAAATGGTGATCAAGCGCGCCGGCGACGGTGTGGTGCGCCTGGGCGATGTTGCCACCGTGGAACTGGGCGGGCAGAATTACGACAGCAGCTTTCTGGAAGGCGGCCGGCGCGGCGTGGCGCTGGGCGTCTCGCCGACCCCGGACGGCAATCCATTGGAAATCGTGGCCGGCATCGATGCGCTTCTGCCGGATTTGCAGCGGGCGGCGCCGCCCGGCCTCAAAATCATCAACAGTTTCGACATGGCGCGCTTCGTCAATGCGTCCATCGACGAGGTGATGCACACCTTGCTGGAAGCGGTAGTCATCGTCGTGATGGTGATCTTCCTCTTCCTGGGCGCGTTCCGCGCGGTGCTCATTCCCATCGTCACCATCCCGCTGTCGCTGGTCGGCGCGGCGGCGTTGATGCTCCTCTTCGGCTTCTCGATTAACCTGCTGACCCTCTTGGCGATGGTGCTCTCCATCGGCCTCGTGGTCGATGATGCCATCGTGGTGGTGGAAAACATCCATCGCCACATCGAGGACGGGCTGTCGCCGGTCAAGGCGGCCCTCGCCGGCGCGCGCGAGATCGTCTGGCCGGTGATCGGCATGACCGTCACGCTGGCGGCGGTCTATACGCCGATCGGCCTGATGGGAGGACTCACCGGCGCGCTGTTCAAGGAATTCGCCTTTACCCTGGCCTGCGCGGTGATCGTCTCGGGCGTGGTGGCGCTCACGCTCTCGCCGATGATGAGCAGCTTCATGCTCGACGCGAAACTCTCCGAGGGACGCCTGGGGCGGGGCATCGAGCGCGCCATGCGCGCCTTGGGAGAAGGCTATGGGCGCTTGCTCGAGCACACGCTGCATGCGCGCGCGGCGGTGCTCGTGGTGTGCGCGGCGGTGCTGGCCGGGATCGTGGTGCTGTTTCTGGGCGTGCGGCGCGAACTGGCGCCGGGCGAGGATCAAGGCTATGTGTTCGTGCAGATCAAGGCGCCGCAATATGCCAACGTCGATTACACGGAGCGCGTGGCGATCGCGGTGGAAGAGTTGTTCCGGCAACTGCCCGATTACGACGGCAGTTGGCTGTCGAACGGCACGGGCGGCCAGAACGACGGCTTTGGCGGCCTCACCCTCAAGGATTGGCGCGAACGCACAATGAGCGCCGACGAAGCCGAAAGCCTGCTCAACGGACGGACCGCCGGCATCACCGGCGCTTCCGTGACCGCTTTCCAGCCGGCGGCCCTGCCGACCGGCAGCGACGGCCTGCCGGTGCGGATGGTGCTGCGCGCGCCGCAGGGTTTCCTCGAGCTTTATCAGGCGCTCGAAGCCATCAAGAGCGCGGCCTGGGGCAGCGGTCTCTTTGCCTACGTCGACAGCGATCTCGCTTTCGACAGCCCGCAGGCACGCCTGTCGATCGATGCGGCCAAGGCCGGCGAGATGGGCGTGAGTATGCGCGACGTGGCCGACACCTTGGCGACGCTGGTCGGCGAGAACACCGTCAACCGCTTCAACTGGTTCGACCGTTCCTACGACGTCATCGCCCAGGTGCCGCGGGACAAGCGCCGCGCGCCGGAAGATCTGAGCGGCTACTACGTGCGGACGCGCGCCGGCGCGCTGGCGCCGCTCTCGACCGTGGTCAAGGTCGAAATGCGGCCCGAGGCCAACCGGCTGCCGCAGTTCAACCAGATGAACGCGGTCACGCTCTCGGCGGTGCTGCTGCCGGGCGTCACGATGGGGCAGGCGGTGGATTTTCTCAAGCGCCAACCTCTGCCGCCGGGCGCGCAGATCGACTGGCTTTCCGACAGCCGCCAGTTCGTCAAGGAAGGCAACCGCCTGCTCGTCTCCTTCCTCTTCGCGCTGATCGTCATCTA